>JAJRZB010000429.1 GCA_024275455.1 Bacteroidota bacterium
TCAATAATTGATAAACGGCGTTGCTCTTTTTCCCTTTCTTTTCTTTCTGCTGTGCCCATAATTTCTCTGAATTTTATTCGTTTACTGACTACTGGTCATTTCTTAACGCTAAGTTAGCATTAAAAACTTTTTTTGTCAAGGTAAATATTTTATTACATGTTTTATAGATTAAAATTTTTACGGATGATCTGATAAGAGTTATGAAGGTTAAACTTACAATTGAGAAAACATTGCTTTTAACTATAATACTTTATCAATTCAATAACTTGTTGATAATATCCGCTTCCAAACAAATTAAGATGATTTAAGATATGATATAATTTATAAATATTCTCACGGTGCTCCCACCCTTCTATTAGAGGAAACTCCTCATTATAAGCTGAATAAAATTTTGAATCGAATCCGCCGAAAAGTTTTGTCATTGCCAAATCAGCTTCTCGGTGTCCGTAATAAACTGCCGGGTCTATTAAACAGGGGTTCCCTCTCTGATCTGTAATATAATTACCCGCCCAAAGGTCTCCGTGTAATAATGAAGGATTTTCTTCACTTCCTTCTAAAATATTCTCAATGTTATCCTCTATGTGCTGAATACCCTTTTTTAGTTCTTCAGTTGAATATCCATTTTTCTCTGCCAATTTGTATTGATATAACAACCTATTGTTAAAATAAAACTCAGTCCAGCTATTAGTCTGCGGAAGGTTTATTTGCTCTGTGGACCCAATAAAATTGTTTTCAAAATATCCAAACATCATGTTTGTTGTTTTATGCAGTTGGGCAAATTGAACTCCGAATTTTTCACTGAAATTTTTAACTTTTGAAGCTGATTCGATAAATTCCAAAATTAAAAAATTATCATTCACTTTTACCACTCTTGGTATTCTGATTGAATTAGTAGCTTTCAGTTCATTCAATCCATTTGCTTCGGCAAAATGCATTTTACTGTTTTCGTATTGCTTAATAAAATAATTAGTGCCGCTTTCAACAGTAACCTTCATTGCATTGCCGATGCAGCCTCCGCCAAGCGGAGTTATTGAAGTAACTTTTTGATAAAGTTCTTCTTCCAGTTTCTTAGTTATGTTTTCCATAATGTAAATTATTTTTTGTATTTATTTTTTTTAGTACAGATTGAAAGAGGGTACTATAGAACAAAATTACAAATAAAAACACTAATAATGTCATATCGAAATGAGAGTTTTTTGCGATTGAGATATCTCAAAACTAAGAGATTTCTCACCCTACCAAAAACGTTGGGATTCTGCCAGGGTACTCCTTCGGAGGAAATGACAAGTTCTTATCTGTTCTGCAACCGTCTCTGAAAATCTGTGTTACAATTTTTGAGATATCGCTTATAAATTATTTTCTTCTCTAATTTTATTCAGCAGACCTTTACACGAATCTTCAAGTATATCCAATACATTTTCAAACCCTTCCGGTCCGCCATAATAAGGATCAGGTACTTCCGAGTATTTCCCTTCTGCAAAATCAGTCATCATAAAAATTTTATTTTTATATTTTCCGTTATAATCAAAAGATAATAAATCGTTATAATTACTTTTATCCATTGCAATTATATAATCGAAATTTTCAAAATCCACATCTCTAAACCTGCGTGCAATACTTGTTAATCTGTACCCCCTTTTAATTGCATGACGTTTCATTCTCGCATCTGCAGGCTCTCCTTCGTGATATGCAATTGTTCCTGCCGAATCACATTCTATTTCTAATTCCAAGTTAGCTCTTTTTACTAATTTTCTCATTACAGCTTCTCCCGAAGGACTTCTGCAAATGTTTCCCATGCAAACGAATAGTACATTTATCAAAATATTTTCCTTTTTAATTATTATTTTATTTTGGCAAATAAAAATTACAATTATTTTTTCACATAGTATAAAAAAGTTTATGGCAAAATCTTATTATCCACCTATGCATACTGCCGAGCATATTTTAAATCAGACAATGCTTCAGATGTTTACAAGCGAGAGATCATTTTCAAATCACTTGGAGAGAAAGAAAAGCAAGTGTGATTACCACTTTAACAGAAATTTAACAGAAGAAGAAATTCTAACTTTACAAGAAAAGGTGAATGAAATTATCAATCGTAATTTAGAGGTTAAAGAAAGTTTTCTTAATAAAGATGAAGCAAAGAAAATTTATTCATTATCTAAATTACCGGAAGAAGCAGGAGAAAAAATCAGAGTAATTAATATAGGAGACTACGATTCTTGCTTATGTATTGGTGAACATGTAAACAATACAAGTGAAATAGGTAAA
>JAJRZB010000430.1 GCA_024275455.1 Bacteroidota bacterium
CTGATTACTTCATAACCTTTCACATAACTAATCGGGTTTGATCTTGGCGATTTTCCAATTGGAGATTGATCCACAATTTCAATATCTTCAATTGTTAAAATACCTTCTATCGAAGTATACTTACCGGTATTATGTTTTGTTACTTTACCAAGCATTTTAGAAACTCCGTTATAAAGTATATCATGTACAAGCGTTGATTTTCCGGAACCGCTAACTCCGGTTACAACAACAAATTTTCTCAACGGAATTTCTACATCAATATTTTTTAAGTTATGTTCCCTTGCCCCTTTTATTGAAATAAATTTATCATTTGTTTGGTTTCTTTTTTCGGGTAACGGAATGTGCTTTTTCCCCGAGAGATATTGACCTGTTAAGGAATTAGAGTCATTAAAAATTTGTTCGTAAGTTCCCTGCGAAATAATTTCACCGCCATTTATACCGGCTTTGGGTCCCATATCATAAATATAATCGGCATTTTCTATCATTTCACTATCATGTTCAACAACCAGTACCGTATTGCCAATATCCCGCAATGATTTAAGAATGCTTATTAATTTTCCATTATCTCTCGGGTGCAGACCGATGCTCGGTTCATCAAGGACATAGAGTGTACCAATAAGTGCCGAACCGAGCGAGGTTGCTAGATTAATTCTTTGAGTTTCACCTCCGGATAGAGTACTGCTCAATCTGTCTAAAGTAAGGTATCCCAAACCAACATCGTTTAGAAACTTTAGTCTTTTATTAATTTCTTTAAGTATACTATCGGCTATTTCCAGTTCATAATCAGTAAGATGAATTCCGGTAAAAAATTTGTAAAGTTCTTTTATCGGCATTTTAATTAAATCAAAAATAGATTTGAAATTTATTTTAACCTGCATAGATTCTCTTCTTAATCTCGAACCTTTACATGCAGCACATGTTGTATAGCCCCTATATTTACTTAACAAAATGCGAATGTGCATTTTATATGTTTTTTGTTCAAGTTTTTTGAAGAACTTATCAATCCCGATAAACTTACCGAAACCTCTTATAATTTTATTTACCTGAACTTCATTTAAATCTTTGAAAGGTATATCTATAGGAATTTTATTTTCTTTTGCCAAACGAATTAAATCACGGAGATGTCTGCTGAATTTTTGTGTTCTCCATGGAGCAATTGCCCCTTCCAAAATGGAGAGATTAGGATTGGGCACAACACGATCCATATCCCAACCAATAGTTTTTCCGAAACCTTGGCAAACCGGACATGCACCAAACGGGTTGTTAAAAGAAAAAAATCTTGGCTCCGGTTCATTATACTTTATTCCGCAACATTCGTAAGTGCTATGAAACTGTTTGATTTCATTTGTCTCTGCATTGATTATTGCTAACTTACCATCGCCCTCTTTAAAAGTAATTTCCAATGAATCAGCCAGTAATTCTCTTACTCTGCCTTTTTTAATTTTGAATCTTTCAATTATTACATATAGATTTTTCTTGCTTCTGGGTAATTTTTCAATTGCGTTCAGATTAAGTATTTTATTTTTACTGAAAACCCGATAAAATCCTTTTTTCTTAAGAAGCGCAAATTCATCAACTACTTTTCTCCCTTCATGCTGATGGATTTGGAAACCGAGATAATATTTAGTTCCTTCTTCCTTTTCCTCCAACCAAGCAGAAACAGTTTTTACGCTATCTTTTTTAACAATATTCCCACAATCGAGACAATAAGTTATTCCAATTCTTGCATATAAAAGTCTTAGATAATCATAAATTTCAGTTGAAGTTCCAACAGTTGAACGAGGATTTCTTGCACCTTTTTTTTGCTCTATTGCAACTGCAGGTGAAATTCCGTAAATAAAATCAATATC
>JAJRZB010000431.1 GCA_024275455.1 Bacteroidota bacterium
AAGGACATATGTTAAAGGTAACGACCAGGCACCTGTTAAAAACTCACCAGGTATTCTATCATTATTGCCAGTTGTTTCCGGGTCAGGGTCGTAAAGTAAAACATTGCTTGTACCGCTAAGTTGTAGTTTAGTACCAAGGTTTGTAATTGACATTCCAATTGTAAAACCATCAAACGGCGTGTCGTATAAAATACCAACATCGATAGCAAAAGATGTTCCGGATGTATTCCATATAGTTTGCTGAATAACTTTAGGATTAAAACCTATTGAGAATTCTTGCGTTAAATTGATAGCCCAACCAAGACTAAATGCAACATCTGACACTGAAAATACGGCACCAGTTCCACCAGGCTCATCAACGGTTGTAACTTTCATTTCACCATAATTCGATCCAATAAAACTTAAACCTATTGTTCCGAAATTACCGAGATTTATACTTCCTGCTATAAAGTTATAATTTAAGTCTGCTATCCATTGTGTATGGTCAAAAACTACCGAATTTCCTTTCTGCCGAGCTATACCGGCAATATTCCAAAACATTGACGAAGCATCATTTGCAACTGCAACAAAGGCACTTCCCATTCCCGTTGCTCTTGCACCCTGACTAACTTTAAGAAACTGTGCTGCCGTAGTTCCTCTTTTTGAAACATTATCAACATATTGTGCGTTAACGGCAATAGTAACAAAAATAAAAACGAGTAAAATATTTTTAATCAATCTATTCATTTCAACATCCTTATTTGATTAACGCAAATTTGTTAACGTACTCTCCAACATTCGGAGCTTCCACATGATATATGTATAATCCGCTTGCTACATCCATTCCATCCTCTGAAACTAAGTTCCAAGATAAAGCACCATTAGTAGGTGAATAATCCTTCACCAATGTTTTAACTAAATCGCCCGAAACAGTATATATTTTTATTGTACATTCAGCCGGCAGATTTATAAAATTAATTTTTCTTTCTCCACGTCCGGTCTGATTAAGATTTCTTCGTTCCCAACTTGCAGCAGTTATATATGGGTTCGGTACAACAGAGATTTTATTTAAATCATCTTTTACAATTCCGTTATCAATAGCTGCACCTTTTGTTGTAAAAGTAAAATAGTCACCTTGAGCAAATTCTTTTTTTGTTTTTATTTGGAAAACATCTCCGGCAACCGGTTCTGCAGGTTGAACATTTGGAATACCTGGAGCATGATAATCAATACGCCATGTTAGTTTAAATGCACCATCTACATATTCTATGATTACAATTTCATCTCCATAGGATAAATTACCCGAAGCATCATTATCCCATATTTCAGCATCTGAAGTATCTCCGGTTGTTGTATTAATAACTAAAAAGTTCGCATCAATTTTAAAATTAGGGGTTATATAAACTGTTTCATCGTAAAATTTTATTTCGTAATCGGCCGGCCAAGGAGTACTAACAGCCGGTGAAGTTTCATCAGGATAAACTGCCATTGTTAAATTGCTTTCACCAACTAACCATCCCGTTTCATTTACATTAATAGTAATCGCGGTATCATTTAATACACTAAATACTAAACCGTCAAAAGGTTGTGTAAACGCTTCACTTCCAAAATCACTATTATTAGCAAAAATAGTATCTGTTGTTCCATTATAATTTTTCACCAAGCTATACGAGGTTGTAACGTAATTAGGTAAATTTCCTTCTGAATTAAAAGTAACTGTGTAGGAAGCATCGTTAATAATTTCGGCTTCATTTAATACAGTTACGTTAAGTCGTCCTGTACCAACACCTTCGGTTACATGAGTAATGTCACCACTCAATTCAGGAGGTTGATATCCTGCTGCCGGTGCATTAGGAATAATAACGGCACAGTTATAATCTAAAAACTTTATATTACCGGAAAAATCTTCAGTAATTATTTTTGTACACTCGGAAGGTACCAAGCCGATAGTTCCAAAGTCAGGGTCACCCATATCGTACGATACCAAAGCATAATAATATCTAACACCGTTTTTAACAGTAGTATCAATAAAGGAATGTTGCAATCCCGAATCACTTCCACGATAAAAACTTGCACCGTTAATTCCGACAGGGTCATGGCCAACAATTCCATCAATTAAATCGAACTGTGCAATAGGTTTCCAATATTTGGCATTACCGCGAGAATCTGTTATAACTTTTATATCATTGAACTCCGGTTCTTGACTTCGATAAACCAAGTAACCTTCAAAATCTTTTTTATATCCTTGTGTTGGGTCATCATTTTCAAACCCTAAAAATGGGTCCCTCGATTCTTCCGCTATGTTATCCCAGTAAAGGAAAACTTTTTCATCTCCGGGAACAGCAGTAAGAGTAGGCTTTAACGGTGGTTTAGAAAAATTATAATTGGAATTATATATTTGCTGTACGGTTTCTTTATTGAAAATTAAATCCTCCAAATCTTCTCCGAAAAGTAAAGCCATTGAAAATCTTTCACGTGAATTTACTTTAAGAGGGAAAGCTCCGGAAGCAAAAACCATGCTTATATTTGCACGTTGTAACGATGTATCAAAATTTGCAGCTTGCATTTTTAACCACATCGATTCATCATCTTTTGGCCAACCACCACCTGTTCCTCCATCACCTAATCGGTAAATTGATAAACTTGTTAAGCCAATTTGGTCAGATTCATCTTTGTCGGTTTTATCAAAGTTTGGTTCACCGTCGGTTGGTAATCCGTCTCCTTCTCCAGCATCCGGACCACTGTACTGTAAATCAAACGGACCAACACCATCTTCTCCAACATCGTTATTAAGTGGTTCATTTTCATCTGCATCCCATTTCCCGTTTCCATTTAAATCCGTAAAAGCAACCCAATCATTATCATTATCAATACCATCGGCTCTACTTTCATCAATCATTCCATCATCATCATTATCAAATCCATCAAAAGAATTTCCCGGACTTTCGAGATAAGCATAGCCCATATATCCGGTTTTCCAGCTACCCGGTGCTCCGTAGCCATCATCATCAAAAGCATAAGCAATATCAAGAACTGTATCATATGAAGCATTATCATCTTGATTATCTCCCGAACCTCCAACACCAGTGTCTGTATAAAATCCGAAGTAGGTTTTTTCGTAATCGTTGTCGGATAAATTTACAATATCATAATGCCAAAAGATTATATCTTCAGCTAATACATGTGACCACTGGAATCCTCTGGTTTCAACACGAATCCCTATCCCTTGTCTGTTATAATCATTTCCAACAGGATGAAAATTATACGGCGGTCCTGAAAACTCACCATCCTTAGAATCATCCATTACAAAAAATGTTTCAAAATCAGCATTTTTTACTCCTCTTCCAAAATAACCGTACCAGTAACCATCCCAGTTTTCGTCAACATTTGGAAGTGCACTTGGCCAATTCTCGGGCCATGAATCCGGGTTTGTACTTATTGCCGGGTCTTCTGAAGAAGCATTGGCATAACCTGGAACAGGCTCTAATCCCCAAATTGTTCCGTTTACAGGATCTCTATCCATCCATTCACGATAGGAGGTTTCTAAAGGATGAACAATTCCGCCTTCTGTTGATACCTCCGTAGCAATTAAAACGGCAACACCATCAAGATAATTGTGCCCTGTACCTTTTAACCATTCCCCCGAAGGTGAAAAAGGCCATTGCCCGACCTCACCGTTATTATAGAAAAGAGTTCTGACAAGATTTCCATCCATTAAACCTTCTCTTCTATATTGTATATCACCGTATGGGTCATTTCGATAAGCTTCTATTTGTGCATCCACTTGTGCAAACAAACTTGGAATAAATAGTAGCATTAGAAAAGCGATTTTTTTCAATAACATCTTTACCTCTTAATCAAACAATTTTAGAAAACAAGACTTAAGCCGAGCTTAATTTGTCTTGGAGCTGAATACATGCCAGGATTATTAATATACTCTTCAATAGTATTTAAACCATTAATTTCACCGGCGTATTTAGTATTTAAATCAGTTGTAGCTCTACCGGTAGTTGAATAAACACCAACTTCATTTTGAATATCAAACAAATTATAAACCAACAAAATGGCGTGCCAATCAATTCCGAACAAAGTAAAATTTTTATCAGCTTTAATATCAAAATAAACTGTAGATGGTTTACGACCGCCATTTTCGAAACGAACCGAGTTACTTAATTTTATATCTTCAGTAAAAGGTGTTCCCGAACCATAGCGGGCAATCATTCCAATCATCCAGTCACCCGGTTCACCGACATTTGCAGTAATATTAACTGTATGTCTTTGATCCCAATCAAGCGGAACAACTGTTTTCTCAGATTCAACGGGAGGATTGGTTTGGTTATCGTTAAACACAGCCATCGGATCAGATGAATTTCCTTCAGCAATTTGTAGTGTATAATCTATTTTTAAACTAAAGTAATCGGCAAAACGCTTGTCAATACTAATGATAGCACCGGTTACATTTGCATAATCTTTATTTGTAAAGCGTGCGTACTTAAAACCTTCATACGTTTTTATAATTTCCGTAGCCAAAAGATTTCTAATATCACTATAATAAATAGATAAATCTAAAGCTACATTAGGGAATATCACTTGCTGCAACCCTAATTCGTACTTCACTGTTTTTTGTGCTTCCAAATTGGGATTACCCGTTACACTTGCCAGTGATTGTTGATCTATTATATAATCATTGTTCTGATAAAGATATTGCATAGTAGGCATTTGGAAAAAATGTCCGTACGAAAAATGTATCGCTCCTTTATCAGAGATTGGAAAAGAGAGTCCTAATCTTGGGCTTATCTGTGATTTTGCATCTACCTTAACTGTTTCACCGGCACCCGGAAAATTCCAGTTAGGTTCTCTTTGATACGGATTTCTTAAATCAACGGGCATGGTTGTATTGGCATTAAAATAATCGAAACGTACTCCGAGATTGATTATCATAATGTCGTATTCCATCTTATCCTGAATATATGATGATATTGCATACGGATTTGCTTGATAGGATTGATTCCCTAATGTACCAAGTTCGCGATAACCGAGAGTAAATATTTCGTTACCATCATCATCCAATTCACCTTCAGTAAGGTTAACAATATTTTTCCCGTGATTATAAACATCGTATAAAGTTCCTTCGGCACCCATTTTAATTTTATGTTCTTTTGCTATCTGTGACTCAAATGTTAGTTGTGCGATTGAAGTATATGTATGCCTTTCATATCTGCCTGTCTGTTGTCCTCCACTTCTAAAAGTGTAGTTAGAGTTTGGAAGACCTTGTTTAGGGTCAAGATAATTTGGATCAAATTCATCCTCATAAAGGTAGCCTTCGTAATCACTCATGTTATAAGCCAGCTTTAACGAAGCAAAAGAACTTTGATTTGGAATAAAGGAGAGCTGCATTGAATTTAATAAGTTAGTTCTATAATGATTCATCAAACCATCTGGCGCCCACTGGAAAGTATGGTCGTAGTATTTATTTTTATTATTATCATAAATCGTATTCCAACTTGCTTTCCAACTTTGACCTTGATATGTAAATTTTCCATTAATCGATTTTCGTAAGCCGTTACCCATTGAAACATACTCGCCATCACCGGTTGGTGTCAAAGGGTCAGAGTCTGCCATGTTATAAACTCTTTTGCCATAATACATTCCATCATCTTGCAAATATCTTCCACTTAGAAAAAATCCAAGATTTTCTATCAACTTTATAGGACCACTAAAAGAAAATTGAACATCAGCAGACATTGCAGAAGCGGGATCATCTAAATTTGGGTATAAATCACTATTTAAAGAATAGTATTTTCCAAAGTAAGCTG
>JAJRZB010000432.1 GCA_024275455.1 Bacteroidota bacterium
AAACAATTTAGACTTATAAAAGAAATGAATATCAGTACTCTTAACTTAACGGAGAAAAAAAATGACAAAAGGAATTATAGTTTTTCTATTCACTATTTTATCAGTAAATATATATTCAACTACCTTTAAAGTCGGGCCTGGAAAAACATATACTGAATTAGGTTCAGTGCCCTGGGTAACTTTAACTGCAGGTGATACTGTTTTAATTTATTGGAAATAAACACCCTATGCTTCAAAAATATTTCTACGGGCGCAAGGGACAAAAGACAATCCTGTAGTAATAAAAGGAGTTCCTAATTTAAATGGAGATTTACCTATTCTTACTGGAAAAAATGCCACTACAGATTCTCAATTTGCAGGATATTTTGATAGTGTGTGGACTGAAAACCTTGCATTATTCTTTATCCAACGTGGACCGCAAGATGATTATTACACATATAAACCTAAACATATAACATTTGAATATCTCGAAATAACCGGGGTAAAACCGGAAAATACTTTTACAGATCAATTTGGAAATGTACGCAATTATGATGATTTTGGTACAGCAATTGCCGGTTGGGTATGCGAAAACTTAACAATAAGACATTGTAAATTATATGATAATTCTCAGGCAATTTTTACTAATACAAATGGAACGGAAGAAGGACAAATATCAAGAAACCTATTAATAGAATATAATGAAATTTGGGGGAATGGTGTTGCCGGACCGGATGGAAGACATCATAACATTTATGCACAGGCAGCCGGTACAATTATTCAATATAATTACATAGGCAGCCTTAGAGAAGGTTCACTCGGTTCATCTTTAAAGGATAGATCTTCCGGAACAATTATACGTTATAACTGGATTGAATCTTCCGGTAGAACTTTAGATTTAGTTGAAGTGGAAGACGGTTGGCAAGTTTTGATGCAGGAACCAAATTATCATAATGTCTTTGTTTATGGTAATATAATCTTAAACGATTTAAAAAAAGATCCATTCTCTTCAAACATGATTAATTTCGGACATGATAATTCACCAGAAGAAGCGAAAAGAGGAACACTATATTTTTACAATAATACTGTTTTTGTAAGAGGCGATGAAGAAGATTATTGGTTCGTAAATTTATTTGATATTCAAGACGATGGTGACTCTACAACCACAGAAGGTTCTATTGATATGTATAACAATATTATACATAAAGAGGGTACAACACATTTAACAATGATGCGGGATGGAGGAACACTTAATTTCTATGCTAATAATTGGATCCATGAAAATTATGAAGAAGTCGGATATGAAGCATCTGCAAAAATTAATTATTTAGTACAACCGATAACAGGAAATGACCCGGGATTTACAGATATAGCAGCAGAAGATTTTACCTTGTCTAATTCATCATCTTGTATAGATCAAGCCGCTGCATTACCGACTGATTTAACAAATGATCATCCGTTAAACAAAGAGTACGTAAAACATGCAAATGCAAAGGAACGACTGCTTAAAGGTTCTGCATTTGATCTCGGAGCTTTTGAAAGTGATAAAGTTGTATCGGTAAGTTCTGATATTATAATAAATAATAAATTCGAACTATTTCAAAATTATCCCAATCCTTTTAATCCGACTACAAAAATAAAATATTCCATACCAATATTTGGTGCAGGTGTTTAATCAACTGCAAAAGTAACTTTAAAGATCTATGATATTTTAGGCAATGAAATAACAACACTGGTAGATTCTGAAATGCAACCGGGTTACTATGAAACTAATTTTAATTCATCAGGACTTTCCAGCGGAATTTATTTCTATAGATTAAAAACCGGTAACTTTTCAGAGACAAAGCGAATGATTTTATCTAAATAAACGTAGCTATCAATTTTTATTAACTTAAAACCGAGTAATTATTAATGGTTTTGATGTTATAGACATTTTATTTAATTTATGTTAATTTTAATAAACAGACTCAAATAGAAAGGAAAGTTTAAAATGAAAAAAATAGCACCTTTTTTAGTTTTACTAATTATTACTTTTTCATTCACTTATTTAATTAGTCAAAGTTTTAGGGTAGGACAAGTACCATACGGTCCGAAATATAGCTGTAATACATGCCATACAAATGGAGGCGGAACTCCAAGAAATCCTTTTGGAAAAGAAATTGAAAATGGTTTTCTTACTTCTCCCGGTAGTTCCGGAAATGTTAATTGGGGGCCAGATTTAGCCGCACTCGACTCTGACGGGGATGGTTTTACAAACGGAGAAGAATTACAAGACCCTAACGGCGAGTGGACCCCCGGAAGTAATGACCCTGGCGACCCTACATTAGTAACACATCCTGGTGATCCGAATGATTTTCCACAAGTTACATCTGTAGATGAATTTGTCGGGCTTCCAAATAGATTTGAATTAAAAAATAACTATCCGAATCCATTTAATCCTACAACCAATATAAAATTTAGTGTTGCTAAAAATTCTAATATACGGTTGGATATATATAATTCACTTGGTGAACATGTAAGAACTTTAGTTGATGAATTTTACGCCCCCGGCAACTACACAACAATTTGGAATGCAAGAGATGATTTCGGGTA
>JAJRZB010000049.1 GCA_024275455.1 Bacteroidota bacterium
CCTTCCAACTCTTTTGAAGTGATTTAAGAATAAGAATCTACCTTCCGTAACACTGTTGATTCTCATGAATTATTTTAATCTTTAAAACTTCATTTTAATTTACCATTTGTATATTTCCCAGAATATTAATACTAAAACAAAAATGTTTGGTTGTTACTGCCACCTTTCCCAAAAAAATGAAATCATTCTGCTTAATGTAATATTTTAGTTTGGTTAATTGAAATATTAGAATTATAATAATTTAATTTTCTTGCATTTCTTTTTTTTTTTTTTTTTTTTTGATTTTTGCAATACTTATCCACATATATTTAGAAAGGTCTTTATGCGATTTAAAAGAATAGTATTTAAAATTCTGGTATTGTTATCATTACTCTTGTTCTCATGTGAATTATCAACAAATATTGTTGAACAAAACACACAAACTTATTCAAATACTTTTAGTCTTGAAAAAAGTATGAAGGGTAAGTTATTTAATATTGATAAGATAACCTTGTATAGAGAAACTTATACAATGCAAGATGTTGAACAAATAGCGTATTCATTGGCAAGAACGCTAAAAGATAAGGATATAAGAAAAATATTTAAACAGTTGCAAGATAATTCAAAAAATTCAGAAAAAATACTTGAAGCTTCTACTTTATTAAAATTTATGATTTACGATAATAAAACAATGAAAACCAAATCTTTTTTGGATTTAATGAAAGAGAATATAGACCAGAGACATAGGAATAATTTTATTGATAAAATGGGAAATTTGGATTTTGGTCTTTTCGACATTTATTTCCCATTCTTAAATCATCTAAAATCTTGGGAAGCAGATCAAGAATTATATGTAGCTGTTGTAAATTCTTGTATAGCAAAGGGAAATGCACCGATTTTAGCATTTAATTTAGATGGTAAAGAAATCTATTTAAACCCTAAAAAAGAACCATCTATACCAACGTTAGTTGTATGTCCTAGTGAAAAATATGGTAGATATGAAACAAATCGAGCCATTGAAGATCCACCACCACCGCCAACATATAGATATAAAACAACCCTAAAATTAATATATGTAGAGAAGCAATATGATGGTGGTTTTTGTGGACCTGAAATGGAAATAATTGTTAAATATAAATTTCATAATGATGCGACAGGTACAAATGGTAAATGGTATATAATTGGGACTTATGATGTTTTACCTGATAAATCATTAGAAGTAGACGACATTTTTATTGATAAAAATTATTCTGGATATAAATTTGAATTAAAAGTTGACGAGGATGATGACTGGCTTTGCGGAAATGATGACCAAGTAGCAAACGGAGTGTGGGATGATTTATATAATATAAATGTATATCAACCGCATTATACATATGTAGATGATAATGTTAAAAAAATAGATTTTTTGACCCCAAGATACCAAAGGGTGCGTAACTTAGCCCCACAAGACGATGTTGAGTTACAATTTAAAATGAGTTCTTATTTGTCAAATTAAATATTGTAAGAGATATGAAAAGAACATTAATAATTTTTATTTTAAGCTTTACTCTAACTTCACAGAATTTTTCTCAAGATAAGTTTTCTATTGGTTTTAGCGGAGGGTTAGTTACACCTGAAGTATTAATTCATGAGTATGATAAATTAGGTTCGGGTTACAGTATTGCAGTTAATTATCATTTTTCTGATGAAGTAAGTACATACTTAACAGTTGGCAAAATGATTTTCGGTAAATTAAATAATTTAATTCATAATGCTGCAGTAACACAATTTTCTCTTGGAATAAAATATATTTTCCCTGGCGAAAAACCGTTAAAACCTTTTGTTCTATTTGAAGCAACACAACATTTTGGTACAATTGTTTATGGACATGAAGAAAGAATTGGTATTGAGTTTGGTGAGAGAATTTTTAAGAGTTCATTTAAAGATGAGATATTTAGCTTGGGAATTGCCGCCGGTGTTGGTTTAAGCAATAGAATAAATGAGCTTATATCTCTTGATATTTATTATATTACAATATTATATCAGGGTGATACAAATTCGTTTTATGGAAGACTTTTTGTGGGCTTTAACTATAGCTTGTAAATACCAATTTAAAAATTAAAAACCCAATTTCTTAAAGAAGTTGGGTTTTGAAAAAACAATGTACTATTAAAACAGTTAAGAAGCTTTTTGAAGATCTTTTGTAAGCCAGTTACGTGATTTTAAGTAATATTTTTTAATCACTGTTTCGTCAAATTCTAATGCCCAAATAACGTCAGGATTAACTTGAGAAATAATTTCTTCATCAGCGTTATTAAATTTTAATCTATGATAATAAATTTCACCATCAGAAGTTCTATATAGGTTGTGGTTTAACTTGTTACTTCCTCTGTTATCAATATTCCAATCAAATTTTTCTGCTTGATACATTATTTAGCTCCTTAGAATTTCATTTAATTTTCCCTTAGATTTTCAATATTGGTGCCAAAGTAGAAAAAGTTAGAATATAAGCTGAAATCAAACAATTTGTAAGAATTACTGTCTCTTTTTAATGTCTAATATTGGACACGTGATTCATTTTGAGACTGTTTTATTTATAAAAATAGGAGGGTATAATTAGTTCACATCCGTTTTATTATAAATTCGCTATTTATTTGGATAAATAAAATATTTGTTAACTCACAATTATTTCAGAACAAAATTGTTTTTCTATCGTCAAAAGCAGAGAGAAATTAATGTAAAGTGATAATGAAAACTATTTTACTAATTATTATACTGTTGTCATCTCAAGTGTTTAGTTTGGGACAATCCGACTCAAAGCAACTATTGTTAAAAAAAATTGATCATCCGATTAAAATAGACGGAATAATTGAAGCTGTTTGGAGCAAAGCAGACTCTGTATCTGATTTTATACAATTCCAACCCTTTTACGGAGAAAAACCTACTAGAAGGACTGTATCTAAAGTTTTGACAACCGATAAATCTTTGTATTGTTTAATAATCAGCTATGATGAAATTGATAATATTCAAAATTTCACCGGTAAATTAGATGATTTTGGAGGAGATGTTGTATCAATTATGCTGGATACTTTTGGTGATAACAGAACCGCTTATAAATTTGCAGTTTCTGCAAGTGGAGTAAAGTCAGATTCCAGATTATTAGATGATGGTAGAAATAGAGATTATAATTGGGATGGAATCTGGTTTGCCGATTCAAAAATCTATCCGTGGGGATTTGTTGTAGAAATTGAAATCCCTTATAAATCTATTCAATATGACCAATCTTTGAATAAATGGGGACTTGATTTTGACAGATGGAGACCTGCAGGAACCGAAGATATTTATTGGGGAGAATATGAACAAAGCGAGGGACAAAGAATATCTAAATTTGGAACACTTTTATTGAATGAATTTAAGCCAACTGTAAGTGGATTAAATCTGGAAATTTACCCGGTTGGTATTGCAAAAGCTACTTTTTTAGAAAATGGCAAATATGATGTAACTCCAAGTGCCGGAATAGATATTTTTTATAATCCGTCAGAAAAGTTGACCTTTCAACTAACGGCTAACCCTGATTTTGCTCAAATTGAAGCCGACCCGTATAATTTTAATATTTCCAGATACGAAACTTATTTTAGAGAAAAAAGGCAATTCTTTACGGAAGGTAATGAGGTTTTTTCCCCTGCCGGCAGACAGAGAAATTCCGGTTTTTATCGGCCGTTGGAGTTATTTTATTCTAGAAGAATAGGAAAACAATTACCCGATGGGACTGAAGTTCCATTAATTTTGGGTACAAAAGCATTTGGAAGGATAAATGATTATGAATATGGCGGATTTCTAGCTCTAACCGGTGAAAAAGATTATTTGGAAGACGGAGAAAAATTAACGGAAAAAAAATCGGTTTTTGTTTCTGTAAGAATTAAAAAACAAATAATGGAAAATTCATCCGTCGGGTTGTTATTTGTTGGCAAACACTCGGTAAACAACAATTACGGAGTTCTGGATATTGATGGTGCTTTTAGAGGATCAAACTGGCAATTAGCTTATCAAGCAGCCAGATCTTTTAAGAATGATAAAGGAGATTTTGCATTATCTGCGGGATTTAATCAAATTACAAAATCTTGGGTAAATCTTTTTAAGAGCAGATATATAGGTAGTGAATTTGATATTGACCAAATTGGTTATGTGCCATGGAGAGGTACAGGAGAGCTTGTAGGTATTGTTGGTCCTCGTTTTGAATATGATAAAGGAAATGTTAGAACAATGTTTATTTACGGCGGTGGTTACCTAAATTGGGAAAAAGTGGATAATTATTCCGATTACGGAGCAGTTTTAGGCTATAATATTAACTTTAGAAGCAATTGGGGTTTAGAATTTACATTAGTTGGCGGAAAAGCTAAAGATAATGATGTTTATTATCCTTTTTATAGAGTTAATTTTAATTCTTGGGTTAGTACGTCTCCCAAATGGTATGGCAATATAAGAGGAGGTTATTCTAAAACGTATAATTTTTCCAGGGATTATTTGGCGTTTTACTCTTGGGGAGGAGGAAGTTTCAGTTGGAAAGCTCTTGATATTTTAACAATAGGTACTTCCTTAAATTTATTTATTGAAGGTAATCCTAAGAATGAAATAGAAGATATTACTTTTAATGCACGACCATATTTTTCACTAACGCCTATTCATGATTTAAATATTAATATGTATGCTGATAATGTTTACTTTCAATCAACTGATAAATTAGAACAAGTAATTATCGGGTTTTTATTTTCATATAATTTTTCCCCTAAAAGTTGGATTTACTTTGCGATAAATGAAGTTAGAGACAGAACTGAAAGATATGATCAATTCGATAATCTGTTACCAAGAAAAATACATGTTAAAAACAGAGCAGGAGTTTTTAAGATAAGGTATTTATACTATTTTTAGAAAAAATTCCGTAAAAACGAATATATTATCATTCCGAAGAGCATAGTAACTTCCTTACTGACTTAAAAAGTTTATAACGAAAGTTAAAAATGAGAGATATCTCTAGTCAAAACAATGGTTTTTGAATTATTTCTATTTTTCAAAAATCATATATTATCCTTCACTTATCTACCAAAATCATTTCTAAAAGAAGGTTAAAAAATCCAGAAAATGGATAACCACTATATTGAATAGTTCTTGATAAATAGTCTTTAAAATATCTATTTTAGGATGTAAAATATTCTTTTATTGAGGAATACTATAAACAAATAAAGAGGGAAAATATGAAAAAAACAATCAATTTATTATTACTTACCGGGTTTATCATCTCTTTTGCAACGGCTTGCGGAGATTCGAAACCGGAAGTAAACAAAGTAGCTATTATGGAATCGGCAAAAAAAGTTTTTGCTAAATTACCATCACAAATGCCAGGTTCAGAAAATGATACTCCTGAAAAAATTGCATTAGGTAAAAAATTATATTTTGACAATCGTTTATCAGCAACAGATAAACAATCATGCAATAGCTGTCATTCATTAGACCCGGGCAAAGCAGGTGTTGATAATTTAAAAACATCACCCGGAGCAAAAGCAGGTACAATAGGCACTCGTAATTCACCAACTGTATTGAATGCCGGTTTTCAGTTTTCACAATTTTGGGATGGTCGTGCAAAAGATTTAAAAGAACAAGCTCTCGGTCCAATTTTAAATCCTATAGAAATGGGTATGTCCAGTGCGGAAATTGTTACTGAAAAATTATCTGCAATTAAAGAATATAAAGAAGCTTTTGCAAAAGCTTTTCCCGATAACCCTAAAGTAACATGGGATAATATTGGAGAAGCTATTGCTGCCTTTGAAAGAACACTTATCACAAAGGATAGGTTTGATAATTTTCTTTCCGGAAATCCGAAAGCATTAAGTGATAATGAAGTTTTAGGTTTGAAAGTATTTATGAATAAAGGTTGTACAACATGTCATATTGGCGCACTATTGGGCGGAAATATGTATCAAAAAATGGGATTGTACAAACCATATTCTGACACTACAGATATGGGTAGGTTTGATGTTACCGGAAACGAAGCAGAGAAATTTATGTTTAAAGTTCCTACATTAAGAAATATTGCTTTAACTGCCCCTTATTTCCATGATGGCGGATCTCCAACATTGGAAGATGCAGTTAAGCAAATGTCGGAAATGCAGCTTGCTACTCCCTTAACACCGGAAGAAATTAAATTGGTTGTTACTTTTTTAGGTTCTTTAACTGATAAAGAATTAGCTAAAGCAAATACTAAAAAATAAAATTATGTTGTTTGTTTTTTACTTATGACTGTCTCAAAAGGGCAGTCTTTTTTTTTGCTTGAAAAATATGTTTCTGATTTTAATCGCAAAAATTTTATATGATAATCAAACTAACATAAAAATATAAATAAAGAAATAGCAAGAAGTGATAAAACACTATTTCCTATAGATTTTTCCACCTAAGTATTGACCTAAAAAGAAAGCTCCCACAAGAATAGGATATGTGTATAATTCGAATCCTATATCAGAATAAATACGCAATAAAATTACAATAGGAACAGGTATATGGACAGCAAGAAACCATTGCTTTGAAAATTTTTTTACTTTTGCTCTCCAATAACCAAATGGGAGATTTATCAAAAATATAATAAGTGCGACTATAAAAATTTTCATGTTCTCGATAATCGGTTCAAACAATCATTACTGGAAAAACTATTAAATAAATAAAAGGTAACAGAATACAATAAAAATTACTAAATGGATAAACCCTTCTAACATATTTGTTTCACCATCATTAAAACTGATAACTCCGGCAAAAAAAGTAATTCCTAACATTGTTGATTGAATTGTTGTTAAAGCTAAATTTATTTTCATTCCCATTATTCCCATAACAATAATTACAGAGGGAATAGTTAAAAGTACCGTTGCTAAACTTGCTCCGAATGCTATATTAACAACTGTTTGCATTCTGTTATCTAATGCTGCTCTTACGGCTGTTATAAGTTCAGGTGAAGCTGAAATAACCGCAACTGCAACAGCACCTAAAGTTAACGGTAAACTATAGGTTTCTAAAGTATTGTTCATAAATACAGAAAGCATTTCAGAGAGCAAGCCGATCAATACTATTAAAACTACTAATACGGCTGCGTGATAAATTCCATTAATATTATGCTTTTTTACATGTTTATCTTCTTTCGAGTTTTTATATTCTAAAAAATACTTATGACGTGTAAGCTGAACCCTGGAAAATACAACATATAGCAGGATAAAAATAATCACAAGAAAAATCATATAAGCATTTAAATGTGCTGACGGGATAAATTCCGGCACAATCATTGAAATTCCGATAGCAACAATTATCATTGCCAGGTATGAGTTAGTGGAATCTATATTATAAGGCTGTTCCCCGTATTTTATTCCTCCAATAATTGCCGCTAAACCTAACAATCCGTTAATATCAAGTATTACTGCACTGTAAATTGTATCTCTTGCCAAGTTAGGATTATGTGAATGCGTCATCATAATTGTAATGATAATTATTTCGACAATTATTGCACTAATAGTTAAAATTAAAGTTCCGTAGGGTTCACCGAATTTTTCTGCCAGAGCTTCTGCATGATGTGCAACGCTCATGGAAGCATACATTATAACCGAGAATAAAATAATCAAACCGATTAAATTTCCGGGAACACTTTCTGCAAGAGAATGCTCTAAAAAACCAACAATAATCATTGTTAAAATTGATATAAATAATGCGTATTCTTTTAAAAGTTTTGTCATATATCAACTTAATAGAATATTTTTTATGCTTCTATAATAAAGAAAATATTTTACTTTATAAAATTTTAGATGAGTGTCAAAATTGAGAGAGTGACAGTTTGTATTAAGAATGTAGTTTTCTTTACTACATTAACTAAAAGAAAATTTATTAGAAAAAAGCGAAAACAAATGAAAAATCTTTGTAATTTTTATTAATCAATAAAGTTATTTACTTATTTTAGAAATAGGTTAAAATGAAAAGTGCATTATTAACAAGTGGTTCGGATAAGGATTTGAAGTTAATCTTTGAATTGTCAAAAAAAATCGGTTTAAGATCAAGGTTACTTACAGAAAAGCAAATTGAAGAGCTGAGTCTTATAAATGCAATTAAGAAAGGCAGAACCGGTAGTTTTGTTGATACAGAAAAATTCTTAAAAAGTTTAAAAAATGATCGTTAAAATTGATAAATCGTTTGATAAAGATGTTAAGAAATTGAAAGTTGTAAATGTAAAACAAAAAATCTTATTGGTTATTAATGAAATTCAAAACGCTGAAAAATTATCTGATATCCGAAATCTTAAAAAATTAACTGGTACAAATAATTTTTACAGAATAAGATTAGGTGAATATAGAATTGGTTTAGTTATAAATAATGAGGAAGTTGAGTTAATTAGATTTTTACATCGAAAAGAAGTTTATAGATATTTTCCATAATCCGTTCATATTTATAGTTTTAATTCAATCTCTTTGCCGTAAAACCTCAAAAAGTAATATCCCTGCTGCAACAGAAACGTTAAGACTTTGAATTTTACCCTTCATTGGAATTTCTGCGAGAAAGTCGCAATGTTTTGCAACTAACGGTCTAATACCTTTTTCTTCATTTCCAATAACTATGGCAATTGGTTGCTTATAATCAATTGATGTATAATTTTGTGAATTACCTAATTTAGAACCGACAATCCAATATCCGCTTTGTTTAAGAATTTCAATTGTGTTAACCAAATTATTAACACGTGCTATTTTTATATGGTTTGCTGCACCGGCAGATGTTTTTTCTACCGTATTATTAACAGAAGCCGAGTTTTTAATGGTTGTGATTATACCATTTACTCCGGCACACTCTGCTGTTCTAATAATAGCACCTAAGTTGTGTGGGTCTTGAATTGAGTCAAGCAATAGTATTAACGGATATTTTAATTTTTCAGCTTCAATTAAGATATCATCTATTTCAGAGTAAGCAAAAGAATCTGTTAATGCAAAAATTCCTTGTGTGTTCTTATGTTCGGAAAAGTCTTTAAATTTATTGGGTGAAACTTGACTAACCTTTATATTACTTTTCTGTGCAAGTTTTTTTATTTGATCGATAATAGAACCGTGTAAACCATATTGAATATAAATTTGGTTAATATTGCTTTTAGCTTTTAATGCTTCCAGAACAGGTTTTCTGCCGAATATTTTTTGCATGGGAAACTTTGTTGCACAGATAGTAAGTAATCTGTATTCCTTTAAACTATTTTCAGAACTTTATCCAGTTGATTTATATTAATTAGTATTTGTTCGCCGGTTTTCATGTTTTTTAACTGAACTTCGCCCTTTTCATATTCTTCACCACCGACAAATAATACAAATGAGGCATTTAATTTATTTGCCTCTCTCATTTGGGCTTTTACACTTCTTGATAAATAATCCAGTTCAACTTTTAAACTGTTCTTTCTAAAAAAGTTTGCTATTTCATAGGCCTTTAGATCTAGCTCTTTGTCTAATCTAACAATATAAATATCAATGTATTCCTTATCCGGAACAAAAGCTTCTTCAGCTTTACAGGCTAAAAGAATTCGTTCAATTCCGGCAGCAAAGCCTA
>JAJRZB010000433.1 GCA_024275455.1 Bacteroidota bacterium
TACAAAAAAAGAAGTATACTCAAACCCGGAATTAGCAAAACAAAATAAACTGGATTACGAAAAAGTTAAAAATGATTTAGAGAGTGCATACTCCAAGTGGACTGAATTGAGTGAAGAATTGGAAAGAATTAACAATGAAATACTGAAAAATGGACAATGACTAAAAACTGTAGAAGTGTAAACCTCTACAGCGTGGGAAATTAGTCTTTTACCATTTTCTTTGGAATAATAAATCCTTACATTTTGCTTTTTTTATCTCGGCGAAGTTGCCTTCTCCGAAGGAGTACTTTTGGCATTAACGAAGCCAGAGAGTTTACCACGTCAAGCAGAAAGCGGGCAAGCTATAATGCGTTTATACAACACCTTACCGAAGTAATCTCATTCAATTACGCAGGGAAGGTGTTGGCATAACAGTAGCATTATGTAAGCTCGCCTTCAATATCAAGATTATTCAAAACCACTTAAATATTTTGTTTCAAGAACAATACTGAGATACAATTCACCTCCAACAATGACAGACGTATCAATAACAGAACCATCGTTCATTTGAATTGAAAAAATATTTTTTCCAACATCAAGTGATAATGTATAACTACTTTGATTTACTGACTGACTATTTTTTTTACAAATGTATTCTTCCGAATCTTTACCATTTATCTTAACTTGAGATATTTCACCATTGTAAATAGTTAGATCATAGTCAGGACAACATGACATCAAAAATATAGCTGTAATAAGTAATAATAACCTAGTTGTTATAGTCATTTTTATCCTCATCTTTTTTATTTCTTTCATCCTGATAAGGATCTTTAATTACGGCGGGTTGTAAAGTATTAAATTCACCTGCATTTGCTTTTTTAATTAAATCTACTTTTTGACCAGCTAAATCCCTTCCTATTTTATTATTGCTTAAATCCATTTAAATTTGATTTATATTCTTATCCAATTCTTTACCCTTCATATCAAAACCTTTTAGAACAGCTTTCCCTTCATTCGCTGCACCAAGTATTTTAGCTGTTAATCCACCATATTTTTCTGTAAAAAACTTACTCGTGGCAACATGTCTCCATGCATCAGCAGGACCATCTGAAATATTGGGGAATATTCCATCTTTTCTAAATTCTGTAGCTTTATCTCTAAACGATTGCTGCTCCTTATCCATAATACCTAGTACAATAGCGATTTTTGTAAGTAAAGGAAATGGATCAACCCATTTACCATTTGGATCGACATTTTTAAGTGGATTATTTAATGCGTAGTTATACGGACTCCACCCTGGATATTTACTTGCTAACGGATCAACCCGCCTACGTATCAAAAAACATAACTCCGGCGGACAGGCAATTGTCCATCTTCCAATTCCACTATCGTAATACCTTGCGCCAAAGTAATCAAAATTTGTTTCTTTGTTACGCTTGCCCGCCGTTTTTTTGGCGGGTTCTTTTTTCCGTCTGCGTAAAAACACTTCGCCGTGACAAAGCGGTAAACTTAAATCGTTCTTCTTGTCCGTTGTTTGTTTCTCTTAATATACTTCCATATGGGTAATAGTCTCTTGCACTGGAGATATTTCCATTCTCGTTAATTACTTGTCTTATACTGCCGAGGTGGTCTTTTATAAAGTAATATCTTTCATTACTATTTTCTTTATCAACATAACCAACCATAACGTTGCCTACTTTGCTTATTTTGGTCATTTACAAAAGTCGAGGAGTGGTCCTCGACTTCAGTAGAATATCCGTGTTTTGAGACAGCCTCAATGGTCCTCGACAGCAAAAGAACAATAGCATTATGTAATTACCGCTGATCAGGTTAGGTCATTTATCCTTTAACACAAACCAGTTTGAGTCCAGTCTTTCAACTACATAGTGATATTTGCTTATTATTTGCATGTAATCTTTGTAGTTAAAATTTATATAAGCAATATCAATGCTATCTGATACTGCAAATATTAATTAGTAGTAATTAAATTTGAATTCACCTTTATCTCTATGCCTGTATTCAAATCTTTTAGTTTTAGGATTATAATTAGCTGAAATAACCGCTTTGATTCCAAGTCTTTTCATTATATCAAATTGTGATTTTGCATCAGGGTTTCTTTCAAAAAATAATTTCGTTCGATTTCGCAGTTCTGTTCCTTCATCCTCATAAAGTACTGGTGATTCCCATGTACTCGAATCAGATTTCAAATTATTATAGAAAAACTGATTCTCTCCATCTCTACGCACAATATGATAGCCAATAAATTTGGTATAAATGCTGTCCTTTTTTAGTTCTTTATAAGCACTAATTAGATCAGCCTCTTTTTCTTTTTCGCGTATTTTTTTATTTACTTCACATGAGACAATAGATGAAACTACAACTATAATAACTAATAATTTTTTCATCTTCTTGCTCCATGTCCAATAGCTCTCTGATCAGTAGGGTGATCATTTCTTTGTCTGAAAACCCTTTCAAACATTTGAGCAGCAAATTTAGCCATGGTAGGAGTAAAGCCAAAATTACACATCGTTTTACCCCAATAATAATTACCCAGATCAAAATTATTATATCCTACTCCACCTATTACAGTAACATTTTCGTTTATTGATTTGTTAATACTGGCTATTTGAGATGTATAATCCATCATCCCACCTGGAAAGCTTTGATTGAATATATATCCAGCTGTTGCTTTTGCTGTTTCACTGCTGTTTATCGCAGTAAACAACTGACCTATTTTGTTCTCTCCGATGTTAATTCCTGATATGTAAAAATTATCATTATTTGGTTTATGTTTACCTATAGAAGATAGTATTGAGGTTGCATCAGATTGGTCATTAAAATTAAAACTCACAAGATTTCCATCTGCGCCACTGTAATAGCCAACATGATCACCTTCTCCTGCTCTAGTTTGATCAGCAAGATATTGACCTCTGTTATCAAAATAAAGTGTATCCATTCCGTTCGGGTCTACAATAGTCAATGGATTATTCAGAGCATAAACATAAGGTGAGACCCCTGGAAACAAATCCGCTAACGGATCAACAGTTGTCCAGCGGCCTATATCATCATAGTACCTTGCACCAAAATAACGGAAGTTGGTTTCAGTATCAAGTTGTTTCCCTGTAAAGTCGTATCTGTAATCTGTGGCATTGTTGTATGCTTTTATTATGCTGCCATAAGGCTGATAGTTTTTGGCAGCTACGGTGTTACTACCATTCCTTACTTGTCTAATACTTCCCAAGTGGTCTTTAATGTAATAATATCTATTCCCGTTTAATTTGTTAATGTAGCCTATCATTCCGTTACCAAATAAATTTATGCTTTGTAATGTTGCACCACCATCTTTGTAAATCGCCACTTCTTTTCCCGTGTGGTCACGTAAATAATATTCGTTCAAACCGTTGCCTACTTTGCTTATTCGGTTGCCTTGGTCATCGTATTTGTATTTTACTATTCCGGTTTGCGGATCAGGGTCATTTAATTCTAACATCAAATTTCTATAATCGTATTTTGCAAAGTTTGTTGCTGAAACGTGCGGTATGTGGCTTACTTTTTGAATTAGATTTCCTTTATTGTCGTACTCATACGAAAATCTAGTCTGCTCAAGTCCATAAATTGGTACGCCAGTCCAAAAAGAAATTTTCTGTAATTTATTTGTACCACTAAAATAAGTATAATTTAAATCCAATAGTCCATCTACTATTGTAAAAGTTTTAATATTTCCATCGTCATCATAGATAAAACTTTATGTATAGTCAGGTTTATTTATACATTCTGATTTTATTAACCGGTTTATTCCGTCATAGCTATATGTAAAATTCAAATTACTTAAATTCCCCAGTTCCTCATTTTCTATATTTTGGGTTGCAATATTATTATTATCATGGTAAGTAAGATTTTCATAGAAACGTCTTTCTACATCTTAGGGCGTATACTCATAGTAATTAGCTATGGATTTGAGTCTTCCTCTGTTATCGTAAGTATAATCTACTTTACCAATATCAAGATCGCTATAATTATTACCTCCAAGTTTTGTAATTTGATCGGCAGCGTTATATTTGTACAATGCTTCCGTTTTTGCAGAAGAAGGCACATCACTTGGATGAGATTTAACTTTTGTAAGTCTGCTTTGTAAATCATATTCGTTCCAAATATAATGCTCTCCATTTATGTTTTGTTTAGTTAAATTCCCTTGGTGGTCGTATTCACTAAAAATATCTTTCCAATCGTTATTACCGTATTTTACTTGGAATCTTTTAATTCTTCCAAGATAATCGTAATGATAAATTTTGTAATTCCAAGTATCACCGGGTTTATCTCTAAATGCGGTTGAAACAAGTCTTCCCTTTAAATTCATATTTTTTATATCGTTAGATGAATAATTCGGTAAAGAAGAAAACACACCGGTACGTTCGTATTTATTGTACATATTCACAACCATAAATTTAGCCGTATCGGTATAAATATTTTCAAAAGAATTTGGTCCCGAATCGTATGTGACATCTGGATCATAATCTTCATTATCAATTACTTTTTGATTTGTTGGAAATTTACCAATAATAATTGGTCTATTCAAAGCATCATAGCGTGTAAAAACTAACTCATAAGGCGTAGTATTATAATGAAACTTAAAACGTAAATTACCCCATTTATCATATTGATATTGATATTTACCTTCATCGGGTGTAGTTTTTTCTCTAAGGTAATTAAGTTCGTCATAAGTATAGGTTATTGTCTTTTCTGTATTCCCGCTAGGAGGTGTTACTTTTGTAAGTCTGTTTATTTCATCATATTCGTATTTAGTAAGATATCTGTCAGTTCCGTCATATTTTATTTCATAAACAAGGTTTCCGGCAACATCAAAATATTTTTTAAAGATATTACCTATTTCATCTGTTTCTTTTAAATAATTGTGGTACGTTCCATTTAAATCACTTTCGCTATTATCAACTATGCCATATTCAATTGTAGTAAAAACAGCATCTATATTATTAACATATCTGATCCTGGTAGGTCTGCCAAGGTAATCATATTGGATAAAAGATTTTCTTCCTTCTCCGTCTTCATTAGTTGCAGGTAAATTGAAAGAATTGTATGATACTATGTTTTTAGTTTGGTTTATACCGTTTTCTATTTTATTTGATATATTAATAGGTTTGTTCAAACTATTAAACGTCGTAGTTCTATCAAAGAATTCTTGAGTTCCGGCAATAAAGTTAAATGGTCGTATTTCTTAGATTTTGTTATTGTCATCATCGTAAATAACTTCTACGCTATTATTTGACAACCAAAGTGTATCCTCAGTAACATAATTACCAAGTAAACTGATAACCGGTATTGGGTTAAAGTAGAATTCTTTATTAGCATAAACAAATCCATTCCCGTCAGGAACCAAGTTATCCGGATCTATACTGGTTGACAATTTAATTCCGAATATTGTATCGGTAATTCCCATTTGCTCAATAATATTATTCATATTATAATAAATGGTTTTTAAGGATATACCTCCTAAACTATTAACTTCCGCAAATTGCAGTGTATCATACCCAAGTGTAATATTACCCTGCTCATCTAAAAGAAACTGAATATAAAAATCAAAATTCTGACCGGATGACAAAACATAAGATGACGGGTATAAAATCACTTTAGAATTATCATAGCTTTCTAATTGTTCCTTTGTAAAAGATTCTTCAAAGAAAGCGTAAAAATCGGACCAATTTTCATTTGTTATGTTTAGGGCATTTGGCTGATCCGTACTATAAAAATATTTTATATAGTTAAAATTATTACTAATACTTCCTGTTGAGTGTTTTACATAGTAATTATCAGTGTATATCTTCTGTTCACCGTAAGTCGTATCATAAATAATTTGTGTACCATCAGTCTTAAAGCTGCCCGGAAATGATACTGTTTCTATTCTACCTAAGTTTTCATAACTGATAGTAGAGTAATAGTCATTGCTGCCAATAGATTCAATTACTTTTTCGTTTCTAAATTGTGTGTAAGTCTCTAGTGTATCACTTGTATTGTAGACCAGTTTTTTACCGGCAGGAAAAGGAGCAGTGCTGCCAAAATTAAAGAGGTCTTCTTCTTCTGTACCGTCATCAAACCGAATAATGCCATTTACCCAAAATTCTTGAGTGGGTTTTTGTCCGGTTGTTTGATTGGAATATAGATAAATATTTTCTTTCTTATCTATAACCTTTTTTTCTTTAATAAACCCAAAATAATTTTCATTTTCTGCTTCATGATAATAATTATAAGTGGTTTCAATTTTTCTTGAGGGATTTAATAATTCCTTCTTTAGCTTTCCTGCAAAAACACTGGCTAAATCATAATATTCATAACTATGCTCATTTTTTATTAAAGGACCATTATATGTTTTCTCGTAGCTTATTAAGTCTGCCAAATGAAGGCTTTCCGTATCAGCAAAATCATCTGAATCTATTCCGGATGGAATAAAATGTACATAGTTAGATTTTGTTTTTATTCCTGCTGCATCAGTTGCCAATGCACTATCAATTTTATATCTTGCCCTTCCATTAATTATAATCGCATTTCTAAAAGTTTCGTAATTGATAATTTCAGTTGAACTTATGTTATTAATTTTTTCTTTTATTGTTTCATCATCCAAGTCAAATGAACCTTCGTAATAGTTGTTACGTAAATCACTATCTTGGTCGTGTAAATTTCCTCTTTTCCATATATATTCGGTTCTTGCTTCATCATTGCCATTTGAAATTGTTTCACTATCTATTTTAATAATGGAGGCATGATCTTGGGCGTAAGTATCTACATATCCATACCTGTATTTGGTAAAGTTTTTGATCGTTGTTATTTTTCCATGGTTTGTAGTATCTTCTAAAAAATTAGTTTTGGTTATTGTTGTATTAATGTTATCATAAATTGCATCGTTATAGGGATAATGTATTACAGGATCATTATCAAAATTGTAACTATATTCTTCTTTAAAAACTTGTTTCTCTTTATCCCATAAATTTCTTTCCGCCAACATAAAAGTTGTAAAACAATCTCTAAATGCTCTATTCATATTAGTAAATGAATAAAGTGATTCGTTCTTAAAATCTAATGCAAAACCGGGGTTAACAGAACCTTTTGTATCAAAATCTTTGCCATAAGATTTTAGATTTGTTTTCCTGCCATTTCTATATTTAATATCAAAAGGAAGAGCTGTGGCAGTTGTTATCTCAAAATCATTTCCATGCTTATATTTTCTTTCGTAAAAAGAATAAAACAGTGAATCTTGCTGATCCAAATTATTGGTAATTCTTTGAATAACACCAATTCTACCTCTGTTGCCGAGCGTTCCGTTAGAACCATCAATTTGAAAGTTGACACGTAATTTCCAATCTGTGGTTCCCGATGATTGATTCCTTATGTCACAATCCATAAATGAATAAGATAAATTCGGATAAGTATTATATGTAACAGCTATTAAATTTTTATAGTTAAATGTATTTAAATTTAATTGTATAAAATTATTTCTACCCTTTAATGATTGTGGAGTACCATTATTGGCAACAATACGTAAATCAGAATATTCAAAACTTAAATAATTATTATAGTTATTAAATATTTTTTTCAAATACATTGTTTTAGGATCAAAATCCGAGGAACCACTCCCAACAATATCTAAATTTGAAAACTCTTCTTTAAAATAGTACGTTAACCCATCTCCCGGTTTGTACCACATCTCTCTTAAAAAGTTATTTAAATCATAGTACTTAACAATTGCAAAACCGATTTTATTTCTGTCATTTTCAACGTATACCCCTTCATTTTCTCCGTTACTAACAGCAAAATCTCTAACAAGTGTTGTTAATGAGCCATCAGCCATTAGAATTTGAATATAGTCATCTTCTATTTGTTCTTCATGGTAAGCAAGTTTATTATTAAAATGATAACCTGGAATCAGCAAAGGCGGTTGTTTATAAGAAGTATATCCATTATTTAAAGTGTTATCAATAAAAAATTCATCCTCAAAATTAAATACCTGCACTGCTATTCCATTAATCCCTAATATCCATTCGGCAGTATTAACATCGTAACCTTGTCTTTCTTTTCTTGGAGTATTATAGCTCTTTTCAAAAAACTTATGCTTAACATTCGGATTATAAATTAATGTCAGTGCCGAAGATAAACCATTTCCTGCAATAATATTGGAAGAGTACTTTAATAAAAAGTTTCCGTCATAATCACTTATAATTTCTTCACCTAAACTTCTTAAATCTTCATTACCGAAAATTCCGGTTTTATTAAATTTTTCAACATAATTAACTGTTTCATCAGTTTGGCCAGTTATTATTTTAGTTATAAATAATAATAGTAGTGCGGAAAATACAAAAAATTTAAAAGGAACGGTTTTAGAATATGTTTTAACGATTACATCAAAAATTATTGTTTTTGTTTTTTTAATCGGACATGGGGGGGGGATTTTAGCTTCATAAATTACTCCAATTTTTGCAATAATGTTTATATTATTTTTCCCTAACCATTTTAAAAAATCAATACAATAATTTACAAATTGATTTTTATGTATTTATACTTTAATTATTTTTTATTAAATATGCAAATTAATTATTAAATATGCATATTTGTAAAACTTAAAGAAGTTATAAAAATAATTCCTTAACTGTAATTTAATTTCTTCTTAAATATTTTATTATACTGTCGCCGAGGTCTGCTCCTCGGCATGAACCTTGTTAAATTATTTTTACTACGCCCCAACTTATATCTACAAATATTATGGAATGATTTTGTTCAGTATAATTTCTTGGACTTGAATATTTATAATATTTTGTTTGTTTCAATATTTTATCGTAGTGAGGAAACTGAAAACAGTTAATTAAGTATCCCCTCGCTTTGTAGTAATTCCCAGGTTATTATTTTTCTTTCTTCAGCATCCTTATTTTCAACAATATCAACATTCATTGCAAAAATCCAAGTGTCGTTATTCCCAACTATAAAACCAACATACCAACCGATATCATTTTGCGGTCTTTTTGCCCAACCTGTTTTAGCATAAAACTTGTAACTATCTGTTGAATCAACTAATAAAATATTTTTTACAATTTCCATATTTCTATCTGAAGAAGGGAGTTCTTGCCTTAGCAACTTGGACAAGAAATTAATTTGTTCAATAGCCGATATTCTTAAATCTCCCTCCAACCAAAATGTATCTATACTTTTACCTAATTTAGAATTCCCATACTTAACTGTGTCCAAATAGAATTGCATTCTTTCCTCACCCACTCTCCTGGCTAATTCCTGGTAAAACCAAACACAAGAATATTTAATTGCAGTTCTCATATTCTGGTCTTGATTCCATTTATTGTAAAATCGTTTTATCCCATTCCACTTTATAATTTTATTCTCATCTTCTATTACATTTGTCTCAAGAGAAATAAGTGAATTTAATATTTTAAAGGTTGATGCCGGTAAAAAACTTTCCTTTGCCCTAACTTCGTTATAAATTAAAAGAGAATCAGAATTAAGTTTAGTAAAAACAAATGTA
>JAJRZB010000050.1 GCA_024275455.1 Bacteroidota bacterium
CGCGGACCGGCAAATATATAAGCATGTCCAATTCTATTGCTTTCAATAGCATTTTTCAATGTTGTTGAAATATGCTGTTGACCAACAACTTCACTGAATAATTGGGGTCGCCATTTTCTTGCTGTAACTATAAATGCCATAGTTTATCTAATCAATAATGTTTTTTGTTAAGTCTAATTTTTTAGAAATTAATTCTGCTAATTTCTCAAGCCAAGTTTTATCTGTTTCATTAAAAGCAGAAAATTCTTTACTGTCTAAATCCAAAACACCGTAAACATTTTCTTTGAAAATTATTGGTATAACAATTTCTGAGTTTGATTCAACATCACAAGCAATGTGTCCGGGAAATTCATGTACATTAGGTACAACTTGCGTCTCTTTATTATTAGCACAAGTTCCGCAAACACCTTCGCCAATTTTTATTCTTGTACAAGCAACTTTCCCTTGAAACGGACCTAAAAATAAATAATTATTTTTTACAAAATAAAAACCTACCCAACTAATTTCCGGGAATGTTTCTTTTAATGCACCGGTAATATTTGCAAAACCGGTAAGTAACGGTTCATTAGGATTTAAAAGAGCATCAATTTGTCGTAGTAATAATCTATAAGTCTCACTTTTATTTTCTTTTTTCTCAATACTCATAAATAATTATTTCTTGTTTTTTTTACTTCGAGTATTTTTTCTTACGGTTCTTTTTTTTCTAAAAACAATAGGTAAAGCTTCATTAATTTTTTCAACGGGAATAATTTCTAGTCCTTCTTTTACAGCTTCTTTAATTTCAACTAAGTCTTTTTCATTTTCTTTCGGAATGATTACTGTTTTTATTCCGTTTCTTTTGGCTGCCAATAGTTTTTCATTTAACCCGCCGATTGGCAGTACATTTCCTCGTAAAGTTATTTCTCCGGTCATTGCTACATCTCCGCAAGCAGGTTTTTTACTAACCGCCGAGTACATTGCCATTGTCATTGTAATTCCGGCAGAAGGTCCGTCTTTTGGTATTGCTCCTTCCGGTAAATGAATATGGATTTCCTTTCCTTTATGAAAATTAACCGGTAGCCCTAATTCCTTAGCATTTGATCTTAAATAACTAAGTGCAGCTTGGGCAGATTCTTTCATCACATCCCCAAGTTGACCGGTAAGAGTAAGTTTTCCTGCACCGTTCATAACTGTAACATCAACATTGAGAATATCACCGCCAACACTTGTCCAAGCGAGTCCGGTTACACTTCCAATTTTTGCTTCTTTTTCAGTAACAGTAGATCTGAATTTCGGAACACCAAGAAATTCTTCAATTTTTTTCTCATCTATTATAAATCCGGTTTTTGTTTCACGGGATTTTACTTTCGTTCTGTTAATTACAATTTCTTTTGCAGTTTTTCTAAATACAGATGAAATTTCACGTTCTAAATTTCTTACACCGGCTTCTCTAGTATATTCCATAATAATTTTATGGATTGCTTCATCTTTAATTTTTACACCAAGAGTTTTTAATCCGTGGGTTTCCAATTGCTTGGGAATTATATGACGTTTTGCAATTTCAATTTTTTCGTGTTCCAAATATCCGGGTAACTCAATTATTTCCATTCTGTCTTGCAAAGGAAGCGGAATGTTATATCTTACGTTTGCAGTAGTAATAAACATTACTTGAGATAAATCATATTCAACATCTAAATAATGATCTGTAAAATTATGGTTTTGTTCAGGGTCTAAAACCTCTAACATTGCTGATGACGGATCTCCTCTAAAGTCCATGCTCATTTTATCAATTTCATCTAAAAGTAAAACAGGGTTTACTGTTCCGGTTTTTTTCATCGATTGAATGATTTTACCAGGTAGTGAACCGATATAAGTTCTTCTGTGTCCGCGAATTTCAGCTTCATCACGAACTCCGCCAAGACTAATTCGTCCAAACTTACGTCCTAATGCGCGAGCGATAGATTTTCCTAAAGAAGTTTTTCCAACTCCGGGAGGTCCGACAAAACATAGTATCTGACCTCTCATTTCCTTTACCAAGTTAAGTACAGCTATATGCTCAACAATTCTTTCCTTTGGTTTATCCAAACCGAAATGGTCTTCGTCAAGAATTTCTCTAACATTTTTTATATCAAGAATATCTTTTGTTTTTTTATACCAGGGAACATCAGTCAGCCAGTCCAAATAATTTCTAATAACAGTAGCTTCCGGTGAACTGGGTGGAGTTTTTCTTAATTTATTAAATTCTTCAATTGCTTTATCCCGGACATCTTTAGGCATTCTAGCTTTTTTGATTTTCTCCTGAATTTTAGAAAATTCAGGAGAAATCTCTGCATCCTTGCCAAGTTCATCTTGTAAAATTCTAATTTGTTCCTGAATAATAAATTTTCTCTGAGTTTTAGTAATATTCTCTTGAACTTTTGCCTCAATTTCTTTTTCAACTTTTAGGATATCTACTTCTGAATTAAGCAATTTAATTACTTCATAGATTTGGTCTTTTAGAGAAAAGATTTTTAAAATTGATTGTTTAACTTGAATAGATTGATTGATGTTAGCTGCTACATAAAAGAGTTTTCTATCCGGTTCGTCAATATTTTCATAAGCGCTAATAGCTTCGGCAGGAATATTTCTGTTGTTTTTTACATAGTCTTTAAATTGAACGGTTAATTGCCTTATTAAAGCACTCATTTCCTGAGGATCAGTTTTTTCAGGCAGTACTAATTCTACTTCAGCTTCAAAAAATTCTTTTCTTTTTGTGTATTTAATAATTTTCCCTTGAATAACACCATCGACTAATATTTTCATTAAACCATTTGGTAGTTTCAAAATCTGGATGATCTTTGCAATGGTTCCTTCTTGATAGATATCTTCTTTCGTCGGGTCTTCGAGGTTAGCTTTTTTTTGAGCAGAAAGAAAAATGTATTTAGAAGTGTCTAATGAATAATTAGCTGCTCTTATAGATTGTTCCCTTCCAACCAAAACGGGGAAAATCATATAAGGGAAAATGATGTTATCTCTTAATGGTATAACGGGTAATAATTTTGGAATTTCTTCAATTACCGAAAGTTCTTCTTCAACTTTTTTTCTTTTTGCCATGAATTTTATATTATATAGTTTTAAAATGCGAATGTACAAAATACCAAATAATTACGGGGCATTCAACTTTGATAGTGTAGTATAATTTAATACAGATTGTTTTAATATCTTAATTGCGAGGAACAATGCTAATTAAAGCTATAAATATTGTTAAAGAAGCCGGAGAAATAATTAGAGCCGGTTTTGGCAGGAAAAATATAATAGAATACAAAACCGATGAAGCTAATCTTGTAACGGAAATTGATAAAAAGTCTGAAAAACTTATTCTGGATTTTATCAAAAAAGAATTTCCTACGCATTCAATTATCGCTGAAGAGACCGGAAGTAAATCAGGTGCATCAGAATATACTTGGGTTGTGGACCCGCTTGACGGGACAACTAATTTTGCACATAAATTACCTATTTTTGCCGTTTCTGTGGGAATTCAGAAGAACAACGAAACGGTTATTGGAATTATTTACGATGTAATGCGAGATGTTATTTATGCTACAGAAAAGGAGCCGGTACTTATGAGAATGATAAACGGATTTTTGTAAGTACAAATAATAACTTATTAAAAAGTGTTCTTGTTACCGGATTTCCGTATGATATTAAAGAAAATTCCAAGGATGCCATAAGAATTTTTGGGTCATTTTTAACTAAAACAAGAGCAGTAAGAAGACTTGGATCAGCTGCAATTGATTTTTATTATGTTGCCTCAGGAACCTTTGACGGTTTTTGGGAAACAAATCTTGGTCCGTGGGATGTCTGTGCCGGACTCCTTATTGTAGAAGAAGCTGGTGGTAAAGTAACAAATTTCAATAATGAAAAGATTGATATTTTTTCAAATCAATTTCTTGCTACAAACGGGAAAGTACATGAAAGCATGATTAAAATAATTAATGAAAAATAAAGCAAACTTAATCCCCAAATTGTCTTGCCAGCCAAATTAAAATAACTGCTCCAAGAGTGGCTACAAATAATGAATACAGATTAAATCCGGTTACTCCGCGTCCGCCGATAAGCGACATTACAAATCCGCCCACAATTGCACCAACAATACCTAAAATAATTCCAGAAAAGCAGCCCTTTCTCTTTTTTGGTGTAATTATTTTTGTTGAAAGCCAGCCTGCTAAACCACCGATAATTATCCAGCTTAATAATCCCATTTTATTTCCTTGTTTTCTCTATAACATATTGCAATATAATAAATTACAAGAAAAATATTTTTGATATAATAAATAATTTTAATTAAATTTACTAACTATGCAAAATTTTATAATTATAGCAATTGATGGACCCGCCGCTAGTGGTAAAAGTTCAGTAGCAAAATACCTTGCCGATAAATTAGGTTATTTATATGTGGATACCGGGGCAATGTACAGAGCTATAACTTATTATGCCCTGGAAAACGGTATTGTTGATGACATTGACGCACTTATTAAAGCTGCCCGGAATATAAATTTGACGTTAGGATATGAAAATGGTACAACAAGGGTTTTTATTGATGGTGAAGAGGTTACCGACAAAATTAGAACACCAGAAGTAAATGCAAAAGTAAGTGATGTAAGCAAAATTAAGGAAGTTAGAGAAGAGTTAGTTAAAATTCAAAGAAAGTTCGGACACAACAATAACCTAATTGTTGAAGGGCGCGATACTACAACCGTTGTTTTCCCTAATGCCACTTTAAAAATATTTTTAACTGCTGATGTAAAAGAACGAGCAAGAAGAAGATACTTAGAATTTAAAGAAAAGGGCGTTGATCTTTCCCTTGAAGAAGTAGAAAAAAGCATAAAAAACAGAGATAGAATTGATAGCGGCAGGGATGTAAGTCCGTTAACCAAAGCAGAAGATGCATTTGAGTTAGATACAACAGACTTAACTATTGAGCAAGAAATAAATCAAATTGTTGAAAAAGTAAAAGAAATTTCTGATAAAAAATTAAACAAACAGCCATCATAATAAACATGTTAAACTAAAAATAACTGTATTTCTTCTCTTTCGATGGCGAAGAAAGAAAATACAGAAGCTTTAACCTGGAGGTTAAATGTCAGATCAGTTAGAAGAAAAAAATGAAGAAGTGGAAGAAGTAAAAGAAGAACCAAAAAAAGAATCGGTTGTTTTTGAAGCCAGTAAATTTATGAATGCCGATGAATATTCTCCCGAAGAACTTCAAGCATTAGCAAATTTATACGACCAATCCTTTCAAGACCTGAAAGAAGGCGAAATAATTAAAGGGAAAGTTGTTGGTATTACAGATGATAACGTTGTTCTTGATGTCGGTTTCAAATCAGACGGTTCGATACCAAGAAATGATTTTGCTCCAACTGAAGAGCTTAAATTAGGAATGGATATAGATGTTGTTATAGAAAGTGTGGAAGATGAAGATGGAAATCTTGTTTTAAGTAAAAAACGTGCTGATTTCTTGAAAGTCTGGGCACAAATTATTGAAGCTCACGAAAAAGAAACTATTTTAACCGGAAAAATTCTTAAAAGAATTAAAGGCGGAATGGTTGTTGATATTATGGGAATTGAATCTTTCTTGCCCGGTTCTCAAATAGATATAAGACCTGTAAGAGATTTTGATGCTTTTGTTGGTCAAACAATGGATTTTAAAATTGTTAAAATTAACAATGCAACTGAAAATGTTGTTGTTTCTCATAAAGCACTTATAGAAGAAACAATTTCAGATCAGAGAAAAGAAATTCTTGAAGGCTTGGATAAGGGACAAATTCTTGAAGGTACAGTTAAAGCAATTACCGATTTTGGTGTTTTTGTTGATCTTGGCGGAGTTGACGGATTGGTTCATATTACAGATTTAAGCTGGGGAAGAATTAATCATCCGAGTGAAGTTGTTAAACTTGATGAAAAAATTAAAGTTGTTGTTACTGATTTTGATATGGAAAGAAAGAGAATTTCCCTCAGCCTTAAACAACTGCAAGCTCATCCTTGGGAAAAAATTGATGAAAATTATAAGATTGGAGATAAAGTTTCCGGACGTGTTGTTTCCCTTACCGATTACGGTGCATTTATAGAAATTGAAAAAGGAATTGAAGGTTTAATTCACATTTCCGAAATGAGCTGGACGCAGCATATAAGTCATCCTTCTCAGCATGTTTCTATGGGACAAACTGTTGAAGCGGTTATCTTAAGTTTAGATAAGAGCGAAAAGAAAATTTCACTCGGAATGAAACAGCTTACTCCTGATCCGTGGCAAGAATTAATGCAAAAATATCCTGTAGGTTCTAAACATACCGGAACAGCCAGAAACTTAACCAACTTTGGAGTCTTTGTTGAACTTGAACCCGGCATTGACGGTCTTGTGCATATTTCCGATTTATCTTGGACAAAGAAAGTTAGACACCCCGGAGAAATTGTTAAAAAAGGTGAACAGCTTGATGTTATTGTTCTCGGAATTGATACTGAAGAAAGAAAAATATCATTGGGTCATAAACAAGTAACAGATAATCCTTGGGATAATTTTGAAACTGTTTATGCTGTAGGTAAAGAAGAAGAAGTTAAAATAGTTAGAATAATTGAAAAAGGTGTTATTGCAGAATTATCACTTGGTGTAGACGGCTTTATTCCCGGTTCTCAACTTTCACCTTCAAGAGTAAAAAATCTTTCGGTTTCTTTTCCTATTGATATAAAAATAATGGCAAAAATTGTTGAATTTGATAAAGAGAACAAAAAGATAGTTTTAAGTGCTCTTGCAGCTATGAAAGAGAAATCTGATGAGGAAATAGAAGCTTATATTAAAGATCATAAGTTAGACAAAGTAACGGTTGAAGATATAAGAAATGCCGATCACGGTAAATTCGATTCATCTGTTTTTACCGGATTTGATGAAAGTGCCGAAAAAGAACTAAAGAAAAAAGAGAAACAAGAAAAAACTGTAGAAGAAAAAGCAGAAGAAAAAACAGAAGAA
>JAJRZB010000434.1 GCA_024275455.1 Bacteroidota bacterium
AAAAATATTTAATAAATTACGGGTCAAAAAAAAGGAGGTCGATTAAAATTACCTGTTCCAAAAATCAGTTTCTTTATTTAATAACTCAATTCTGCTTTTTGAGTATTCGGCAAGTTTTTCATCAATATTAGCATCTTCATTCAAGAACTTCTTATAATAAAGTACTGCTACACTTTTATCTTTATAGTAATTGTCGTAGATATTAGCCAAGTAAAAATATAGATTAGTTTTTCCGGGATTAAACGAAAGCGCTTCTTTATAAGCTCTTATGGATTCAATATAATTTTTAGTTTCCCCGTAACTTATTCCCAGATTAGAATAAATTTCATCGAGGTAGTCCGGGAAAACTCTATTGAGTGTTTCTTCAAAGTATTTAATCGCTTCGTCATGTTGAGATAATTCTTTGTAGCACAATCCCAAATAAAGAGTAGTAATAGGGTCGGTTTCATCTTTATTATTAGCCTTTGTCAAGGCTTCAATTCCTTCGTTTAACTTAAGCTCTCTCACTTTTTCTTTTTGATATCCGTTATTAAAAGATAAATAATAATAGCTCATTCCTAATTTTTGATATGTCTGAGCGGAGGAATCACCTATTGTAATTAAGAAAAGATATTTAATTATAGCTTCTTCGTATTGCTTCTTTTTATAAAAAATATCGGCAAACATTTTATTAAGTTTTTTACTCTTCGAGTTTTGTGTTAAACCATGTTGAAGCAATTTTACAGCTTGATTTAATTGTTTATCGTTGTAATAAAGTTTTGCTAATCTCAAAATTGTTTTGGTATTGCTGTCATTTAGTATAAAGGAGTCTCTAAAATATTTCTTCGATAATTTTTTGTCTCCCTTTTTAAGTGCACAAAGTCCTAATTGTGAAAAAAAGTAGGAATTAGTTGAATCCGATTGAATTAATGTGTTGTATAATTCAGAAGCTTCATCAAATTCTTCTAGCTCTATAAGGGTTTTACCTAAATTAATCATTGCGTTAACATTATTGGAATCTATATCCAGAACTTTTATGTATGTATATTTTGCAGCAATATTGTTACCCAAAGAACCATGACAATTACCTATCATTAATAAAGTTTGAATATTTTCCGGTTCTAATTTATTTGCTTCATAAAACATTGGTATAGCTTTGGAAAAGTTCATTATCCTCTGGTAAGCAAGTCCAAAATTATAATACTCATTGAAGGAAAGAGAATCTTGTTCAGCTATTTTTTCACCTAAAATATTTATTACTTTTTGGTATTCACCGTTAAAGAGTAATGATTTTATAATATAATTTTCTTGAGCAAGACTAGAAACTGAAAATCCGAATAAAAATAAACAAAGAATAGAAGTTGATTTTATTTTTTCCATATATAGTTGTTCTGAACTAGTTTTAATAAACAAACCTCCGAGGTTTTGAAAACCTCGGAGGTTTTTACATATAGTAAATAGATACTATATTGAATCATTTAAAATTCAATTACAAACATTTGTCAGGCACTTTAAAAGTCCATGGCAAATTAAGAATTATGTAATATTGATAATATAATATTTATTTTACTCTTTTAAGCTTCCAAGTTTCTCCAATATTATTTTGGTTAAAATTTACCGGTCTTTCATTTAACTTTTTAGAAAGCCCTATAATAATTTCATTGTTATTTAGAAATTTAACAACACACTTACTTATTTTTTCGCTTTCATAAATTAAATCTAAAGTATTTGGTTTTTTATCATAATTTATTTTAAATTTTGGCCAAAAAACTGCTCCTGTAATTTTACCATTCATTCTGCCGGATTTACTTTTAAATAGATTTGTAGTTCCGTCACTAAAAAATTTAATTTTTATAATTTCATCTTTATTTGATTTTCCTTCCCATTTACCTACAATTTTAGAATCACTTTCAAAATTTTTTGAATCTAACTTAAATAAAATTGGAATTGAAACTTGTACCTTTACAGCTTTTCCTCTTTGTCTACCCGGAATAAATTTAGTTTCCCTTACTGCTTTAAGTGCTTCTTCGTTACAACCGGCACCAATTCCCTTAATTATTTCTGCATTAGTAACATTTCCTTTTTCATCAATAAATGCTTTAACATAAACCCTTCCTTCAATTCCGGCAAGTTTGGCAATTTCCGGGTAGTGTATTTTTTCTTGAATTCCCTTTATACCACCAATTGGTTCTGGCATATCCTCAACAGCAACAAAATATATGTCTTCAATATTAGTATCTATACTTTCGCTAACTTTTAAATTAGAAAATAATAAACTGATATTATCTTCATTTTTAGGCTTAAACAAAGTCAGCTCCCAATTTATAACATACTTATGAGGTTTCTCATTTATTTTCAATACTTCCATTTCCCAATTTTTCATTTGATCAACAACATAAGAATCTACCTTTTTTGAGGGACTTGTAATAACAACAACATTTGTAATTTTACCAACTTCATTTATGTACAATGTGTAGAGAAACAAATTAGGCTGGAATTGAATACCCTTTGGAATAGTTTCAATCTCAAAACTATAATCGGAATTCTTCAAAATTTCCTTTATTCCTTCTAACGTTTTACTAACTCTTTTAACTTGTTCATCGGACATGTCAAAAATTCGAGCTGTGTTTTCAGAGGCACTACTAAATAATTTTTTTACATAGATATACTGCTCATTTACAGGTCTGATTAATTTAATTTCATTGCTATCCTTATTACATCCAAACGTCATAAATATTAGAATTAAAACAATTAACTTTTCCATTTCCCCCTCACATTTTTGGTGTTACAATTATTGTGTTTTCCAAAGTTCCCCTAACTTCTGCTTGCGGCAAGCTGTTAAATAAAACTTGTATCATTTCGTTTTGCTGTTTTACTTGGTAAGAAGTCAGTTCCAATTTATTTTTATACTGAATTGATTCGGTATAAAAGAATATTGAAAGTGCTAATAAGACTATTGCAAGTCCGTAACTAATTGCAGAAAAAGTTTTTGAGTAGTTTGGGATTGGTTTAACTATATTTTTTTCTACTTTTAGTTTTGAGAATATTCTTTCGTCCAAATTATTCGGATATTCTTCAATTGTTTCCTCAGCAATTGTTCGCAGCAAGTTAATCTCTTTGAAATAATCTCTGGCTTCTTCGTTTTGAGAAAGTTGAGTAAACAGAATTACCTCTTCACTTTTTGTCAGTTCATTATCAAAGTATTGGTTGATAATGTCTTTAATTTCTTGTGTGTTCATACGTTTTCTCACTTTCAATAAGTTGTCATTTCGAAATGAGCTTGTTTTTTAGCGATTGAGAAATCTCCTCCATATTCCTGAGTATGAGATCTCTCCACAAAAAACGTGGTCGAGATGACACCTATGTTTATTAAACTGTTTTTGAAATTTTATTTATTAATTTTTGTCTTACTTTATAAAGCCTGCTTTTTACTAAATTTACCTCTATATCTAAAGCTTTTGATATTTCTTTGTAACTCAATCCGCCGTATTCTTTCAGCAAGTAAATTTCTTTTTGTTCAAACTCCATTTTATCCAATTCATTTAGTACTATTTTTTTCATCTCCTTTAATTCAATATAACTTTCCAATTCAAAATCATCTTTTTTTGTTGAAATTAAATTTTCTCCTAATTCACTTTTTCTTTTTTCTCTGTGGTGAAAATTATAATAATCATTTCTTGCTGTGCGGAATATCCAATAGTTAGCGCTTTCTTTATTATTCAGTTTCTCAAAGTTTTCAAAAAGTTTTAGAAAAACTGATTGAGTAATATCCTCTGCCGTCATTTTATTTCCGGATAGTCTTAACAAAAAATTATACACCCGCTTTTTATACCGGTGGTATAAAAGTGTGAACTGTATAATTTTATCCGTTTCTGTTTTCAAATTGCAGTTATGTTCTTTTTTAAAAGACAAATAAGGAAGCAAAATGTTGCTTGAGAAAAAATATTTTGAATCTTATCGAATTTTCATGTTGAGCGAAACCGAAACATGTGTGACACATACCTCGACTCCGCTCAGTATTAAATTATTGTTTTCCTCTTAGCTAAGTAAACTTTATATCTCTTGAGTAAGCAACATCAAGCAAGTTATTATATTCTTCAAAGCCTATTTCTTGCGTTCCGAACATTTTGAGGTGATCCGTTTGATATTGAACATCAACAAGTAAAAAGTTCTTTTGTTCTAGATATTTGAGTAAAACAGCAAATGCCGATTTACTAGCTTGAGGAAGTTTGGAAAACATAGATTCCCCAATAAAAACACCGCCAATTGCAATACCGTAAAGTCCGCCGATAAGTTTATTGTCTTGAAACGTTTCAACGGCGTGTAAAAATCCTAAATCCAGTAAACCTTTATAAGCTTCAATAAGCTCTTCCGAAATCCAAGTTTCCTTTCTGTTTGCACAATTTTTTATTACTTCTATTGTGCATGTATCAAATCTATATTCAAAATCAGTTTGTTTCATAAACTTTTTAAGCGAGCGCGGAATGTTATAATCATCAAGGAAAATCACTGTCCGTTCTTTTGGTTGGTACCAGTCAATATTTCCTTTTTCATCCGCCATTGGGAATGCACCTTGGGCGTATGCGTTTATCATATTGAGCGGTTTCAGTAAATCTTTGGGATTAAAATTTGTGTTATTATCCATTTCTTTTGTATTACATGTGCCAGGCACTTGGTATTATTAAACCTCTTAAACCTCCGAGGTTTGTATTATATTATTATTTTCAGAATATTAAAAAAATCTTATATACATACTAAACCTATCTATCATAATTTTAACCTCGGAGGCTTTAAAGCTTTAAAATTGTTCGTATAAATTTAATTACTATTTCATTATTATTAAAAATGAATTTTACAATAAAAGTTGATAAACTTTAATGACACAAAATACAAAATCATTTCTTTATACAATAAGTGCTGTTCTGCTTTGGTCAACCGTGGCAACAGCTTTTAAGCTTACTCTTGAAGGAATGAATCATTTGCAGTTATTGTTTTATTCTTCTTTAGCAAGCACAATTGTTTTATTTGTAATTGTTTACTCAACAGAAAAAGAACAACTAAAAACAGTTTTTACAAAAAATTATTTGCCAAAAAATATATTGCTCGGGTTTATAAATCCATTTTTGTATTACTTGGTTTTATTCAAGGCTTACTCTTTAATTCCTGCACAAGAAGCACAACCGTTAAACTATACATGGCCTATTGCTATTGCAATATTTTCCGCAATATTTTTAAAGCGAAAAATAACATTAAAAATATTTGTTGGAATGTTAATCTCATTTATAGGTGTTTTAATAATTGTTACTCACGGAGATATATTTACATTTAAGTTTCATAATATTTTTGGAGCTTCTCTTGCGCTTGGCAGTTCAATAATTTGGGCTTCCTTTTGGACTTTGAATTTATTAGACAAAAGAACAAACTCAATTAAACTTTTAAGTGCATTTATATTTGGGACGGTAATTATTTTCTTTTATCTACTATTTTTTGATTCATTTAACTTAGGCAATTATAAATTTCTTCTTGGTTCAACTTATGTAGGCTTATTCGAAATGGGCATAACTTTTTTTCTTTGGATAAAAGGATTGCAGCTAAGTGATAATAAAGCCAAAACATCTACTCTTGCTTATCTATCCCCTTTTATTTCATTATTATTTATAGGACTAATACTTGGTGAAAAGATTTTATTTTCTTCTATTATAGGTTTAGTTTTTATCGTTAGTGGAATTTTGTTCCAGCATATCAAAAGAAAAAGCAAAATTAAACTTAGTTAATTCTTCTCCCTTCCAAAGGGAATACCTAATTTTTTCATTCTGTTTCTTAATGTATTTGGGTTTATACCAAGTATCTCTGCAGCTCCGCCATTACCATTAATCTTTCCATTGGTTTTTTCCAATACATGCTTAATATAGCGAGATGTTATCGTATCCAAAGTTTCTGTTCCATCCGGAATTATTGAATCCGGCTTATTTTTTCGAATATTCACCCCTTCTAAATTATCGAAGGAAATCGGTCCGTTTGGATTTAATATTAAAGCTCTTTCAACTATGTTTTCAAGTTCACGCACATTTCCCTTCCATTAGTAATTTAGGAGAGGCTCTATCGCTCCCGGAGCCAGCTTAGGGATTCCGGGCAGTTTCAATTCTTTTGCTTTCTTTTCTATGAAATATTGAAGCATCGCTGGAATGTCCATTTTCCTTTATCTCAACGGCGGGATTCTTATTGGAAATACATTTAGTCTGAACCACAAATCTTCTCTGAACTGATTTTTATTAATCATTTCTTTAAGATCGCGGTTTGTGGCAGCAATAAATCTTATATCTAATTTGATCGTTTTATTTCCGCCGATGCGTTCAATTTCTTTATGCTGTAAAACTCGCAATAAGCGCACTTGTGCTTGCAAAGGAAGTTCGCCGATTTCATCAAGGAAAAT
>JAJRZB010000435.1 GCA_024275455.1 Bacteroidota bacterium
ACAAGCAACAAAAGATGCCGGTGAAATTGCCGGATTAACAGTAAAGAGAATTATAAACGAACCTACTGCTGCAGCATTATCGTATGGTTTGGATAAAAAGAATAAAGAGCAATTAGTTGCTGTTTATGATTTGGGCGGCGGTACATTTGATATTTCAATACTTCAACTTGGTGACGGAGTTTTTGAAGTAAAATCAACCAACGGTGATACTCACCTTGGTGGTGATGATTTTGATCAAAGACTAATTGACTATTTGGCAGATGAGTTTCAGAAGCAAGAAGGTATTGATTTACGTAAGGACCCAATGGCTTTGCAAAGATTAAAAGAAGGTGCTGAAAAGGCTAAAATTGAGTTATCATCTACTACTCAAAGTGACGTAAATTTACCTTTTATTACTGCAACTCAAGATGGTCCTAAACATTTGAATGTTACAATAACTCGAGCAAAATTTGAACAATTAGTTGATGACCTTATTGAACGCTCGGTTGGTCCTTGTGAACAAGCAATTAAAGATGCGGGTGTTTCGGCTTCTGAAATTGATGAAGTTATTTTAGTCGGTGGATCTACAAGAGTTCCTAAAGTTCAAGAAATAGTTAAGAAAATATTCGGCAAAGAACCTCATAAAGGTGTAAACCCTGATGAAGTTGTTGCAATAGGTGCAGCAATTCAAGGTGGAGTTTTAGCCGGCGATGTTAAAGATGTATTATTGCTTGATGTTACTCCGTTATCACTCGGCATTGAAACCTTAGGTGGAGTAATGACTAAGTTGATTGAAGCTAATACAACGATACCGACAAAGAAAAGTGAGGTTTTCTCTACTGCTGCCGATAATCAGCCTTCGGTTGAAATTCATGTTCTCCAAGGTGAAAGATCGATGGCAAATGATAATAGAACTTTAGGAAGATTTCATTTAGATGGAATTCCTCCTGCACCAAGAGGAGTACCGCAAATTGAAGTAACTTTTGATATAGACGCTAATGGTATAATGCATGTATCGGCAAAAGATAAAGCTAGCGGTAAGGAGCAGAGTATTAGAATTACTTCTTCAAGCGGCTTAAGTGAAGAAGAAATTGAAAAAATGAAACAAGCTGCTAAAGAACATGCTGCTGAAGATAAAAAGAAAAAGGAAAGTGTTGATATAAGGAATAGTGCTGATAACTTAGTTTTCCAGACTAAGAAACAAATTGATGAATTGAAAGATAAATTACCTGCCGATGCAAAGGCTAAGTTAGAAGCAGGAATAACAAAGGTTGAAGAAGCATTAAAAACAGATAATACGGATACAATTAAAGCTGCTACTGATGAATTGAATAAAATATGGAACGAAGCGGCACAAAATCTTTATCAACAACCGGGAGCTGAAGGTCAACCCGGTGCAGGACCTCAAGCGGGACCGCAACCTGGTGCTGAACCACAAGCTGAAGCTCCTAAAGATGATAAAGAAGTTCAAGATGCTTCTTATGAAGTAGTTGACGAAGATGATAAAAAATAATTTATTATAACAGCAAACCGGTGTTAGTGCCGGTTTGCATTACAATTTTATAATGATAAATATTTGAAAAGTTTTTAAGAAAAATTGAAAAAAAGGAGATGATAAAATGACTGAAACAAGAGAACTAACAAAGGTTGAACCAAAAAGAAGCTGGGAAGAAGCTTTAGAAAAAGAATCTTGGGTGGCACCCTTGATTGATATATATGAAACAAATGATGATTATTTTCTGGTTGCCAATATGCCTGGAGTAAATAAAGAAGATGTTGTGGTAAAAGTAGAAGATGGCGATTTGGTAATTATGGGAAGAATTGATTTTCAGAATGAATTAAATCGTAAATACCTTGTGAAGGAAATTGATACAAGTAATTATTATAGAAAGTTTAACTTATCAGATAGCATTGATGAAGAAAAAATTGATGCAAAATTGGAAAACGGAAAATTATTTGTTCATTTACCAAAAGTAGAAAGAATAAAACCAAAAATGATCGAGATCAAATAATTTGGTCAGCAAGTAAGGAAAGTTAATTACCCC
>JAJRZB010000436.1 GCA_024275455.1 Bacteroidota bacterium
GTAACAGATTCAAGTAAATTTAAGAATAGAAGTTTCTCATATATCGCCCCTATAAAAAAGGTTACTACCATAGTTACAGATAAAAATATTCCGCAAGATGAAAAACAAATACTTGAGAATTATGGAATAAAACTAATTATTGCAGGAGAATGAATATGTACTCTAATATAAAATTCAGTTTACTTATAATATTCCTATTTCAACTAATACCAGCATTTATATATTCACAAGGTAATGTAAATGAGTTACTACTTAAAAATTATAGACCTAAGAATATTTATAATGTTCCACATACAAGAATTACAAAAGCTAAATTTACTGTAATTGATATACATTCTCATCCTTACGCTAACTCTAAAGAAGAATTAAAAACTTGGGTTAAAAATATGGATGAAGCAGGAATTAAAAAGACCATCTTATTAACCTACGCTCATGGAAGTAAGTTCGATTCGCTAATTAATTTTTATTCTGATTACCCTGAAAGATTTGATCTCTGGTGCGGATTTGATTTCACAAATTATGACAAACCGGGTTTTGGTCCCAATGCAGTAAAAGAACTGGAACGTTGTTACAAAATGGGAGCAAAAGGTGTGGGTGAATTAGGTGACAAAGGAATAGGCTTAATGTATTGCAACCCGCCGGCTTTCGGAATGCATATTGATGATGACAGAATGGATTTGCTTTTAGAAAAATGTGCCGAATTAAAAATGCCCGTAAATATTCATGTTGGCGAACCACAATGGTTCTACGAAAAAATGGATTCAACTAATGACGGTTTAATGAATGCTTTTTCATGGCGATTAGATCAACAAAAGGGGTTAAATCTTAAAGAAGTTTTATCAACATTAGAAAATGCATTACAAAAACATCCTAACACAATCTTTATTGCCTGTCATTTAGCCAATCAAAATCATAATTTAGAAAATCTTGGGTTACTACTTGACAAGTATTCAAATTTATATGCAGATATTTCTGCAAGATATGCTGAGACCGCTCCGGTTCCACGCTATGCAAAATCTTTTATTGAAAGACATAGTTCAAAGTTACTTTATGGAACAGATATGGGTTTTCAAAAATCTATGTATGAAATTACTTTTAGAATATTGGAATCTTTGGATGAACACTTTTACGAAATTGAATTATTTAATTACCATTGGGCTTTATACGGATTGGGACTTAAGGATGAAACTTTAGAAAAATTATATTATAAAAATGCTCAAAAAATATTGCAATTTTAATTTTTTTTTTTGAGTAAAATTATACAAATTACCTTTAATATTTAGAAAATATTTTTAATAACTCTTATACATTTTAACAATATACTCTGCAATTGCTTCGGCTTCTTTCTTTTTTAATCCTTGGTTTGGCATAATTGTAAACTCGGGATTTATTTTTCTCGGATTAAGAATAAAATCTACAAGCTCTTCCCTCTTGCCTTCGTATTTAGGAAGCACGTCTTTATATGCCGGGCCAACTAAAACTTTATCAAATCTGTGGCATGCAATACATTTACCGTTAAAAATATCTTCGCCGTTTATTTCTACAACTTCTTTAATTCCGGCTTCTTCTTTAATTTTAGCCGCAAAGCTTATATATTCCTTATTAAGATTGTATATTTGTGCCTCACTCGCTGTA
>JAJRZB010000437.1 GCA_024275455.1 Bacteroidota bacterium
AAAGACGGTAGCGGGAACGTGATTGCTTCAAACAGGTTAATTCACATTATGGTTTCTTCACGTGCAAGAACAGCAGACCTTAAACTAATAACGGATTTACAAAATGATGGTACAGACCGTTCTGATAGTCAAGTAGAAACACATGTAATATTACCTCCGTTGGATATGCAGGGCAATATGTCTCCTGTTGCAGGAACGGGACACGGATTTTTACATCTTATGTATGAGAATGTAAATTTAGTAACTAACTAAAGCATATTTTAATTTCAGAATATTATTAAAAGCCCAAGGAATTTAATTTTTCTCGGGCTTTTGTTTTTAATTAGATAGAGCTATTTTTCACTTTTTAAAACACGAGTAGCGTTTAATATTGCTATTAGTGCAACTCCCATATCTCCAAACACAGCTTCCCACATAGTGGCTAGACCAAATGCGGCAAGTATAATAAACATAAGTTTTATACCGAGAGCGAAAATAATATTCTGCCATACAATTCTTCTGGTTTTCTTTGCAATTCTAATTGAAGTCGGAACACTCGAAGGAGTATCATTCATTAAAACAATATCTGCCGTTTCAACAGCAGCATCTGAACCGAGAGCACCCATTGCAATCCCAATATCAGCACGGGCAAGAACCGGAGCATCGTTTATTCCGTCACCGACAAAGGCTACTTTATCATTTTTACCGGATTCTAAAATAAACTTTTCTATGTGTTTAACTTTATCTTCCGGGAGTAATTCAGCATATACTTTATCAATATTTAGTTTGTGTGCAATCGTTTCTGCCGAATAGCCGTTATCTCCGGTTAACATAACAGTCTTTTTCACACCTAATTTTTTCAGTTCTGCAATAGCTGTTTTAGAATCGTCTTTAATTGTATCAGAAATAACAATATACCCCGCATACTTTGAATTGATTGCAACATGAACTACAGTCCCTTCAATATTACATTTATCGTGTTTAATATTTTTTTTGTGAAGGAGTTTATCATTTCCTATTAAAACTATATTGCTGTTAACTTCCGCTTCGATTCCGTGTCCGGCAATTTCAGTTGATTGCCCTATTAAATTTTGCTCCAGATCTTTTCCGTATTCTTCCATAATTGATAAAGCAATTGGATGGTTTGAGTTAGCTTCGGCATGAGCTGCATATTTTAATACTTCTGTCTTATCATAATTGTTTTTGGAAACAATTTCCGAAACTTTAAATTCTCCTTTTGTAAGTGTTCCGGTTTTATCAAAAACTACAGTTTTAACAGTTGTAAGAGCATCGAGATAATTTGACCCCTTTACTAAAATTCCTCTGCGGGATGCTCCACCAATTCCACCAAAATAACCGAGGGGAATACTTATAACTAAGGCACAAGGACATGAAACAACCAACATAATTAAAGCTCGATAAATCCAAACAGAAAATAATTGTCCTTCTACCAAAAGAGGTGGAAGAACAGCAACAAGCAAGGCTCCAAATACAACCGCCGGTGTATAATACCTGGCAAATTTAGTGATAAACTTTTCTGTCTCAGCTTTTTTTGATGTGGCATTCTCAACTAAATCTAAAATTTTAGCTATGGAAGATTCACCAAACAATTTTGTTACTTTAACAGTTAATGTGCCGGATTTGTTAATCATCCATGCCATAACAGGTTCACCTTCTTTAATAGAACGGGGAACGGATTCACCGGTAAGTGCTGAAGTATCCAGCATTGAACTTCCTTCTATAACTTCTCCGTCTAACGGAATTTTTTCACCGGGTTTAATAAGTATTTTATTGCCTACAGCTATTTCTTCGGGAGATGTGTTTTGTACTTCTCCATTAACTATAAGATTTGCATGGTCAGGACGAATTTCCAGCAGGCTTTTAATTGATCTTCGAGAACGATGAACTGCAAGATCTTGAAAAAACTCTCCTACGTTATAAAAAACCATTACAGCAACGGCTTCCGGCATTTCATGAATTGCAAAAGCACCAAGTGTAGCAACAGACATTAAAAACTGTTCATTAAAAACTTGTCCTTTAACAATGTTCATCCCGGCAGTTTTAAGTACTCGCCACCCGCTTAAAAGGTATATTGTTACAAAAACAATATATTCAGCCCAATGATAAGGTGTGTTATGTAAATAATCTTTAAAAAGAATACCTGTAACAAGTAAAGTAATAATGGAGAAAATTTTAAGCAGTTCTTTTTTTATATCAAATTCTTCATCATCTTCTTTCTTCTCATCTTCAACAATCTCTACTTCGGCTTCAATTTCTTTGATCTTTTTTTTAACTTTTTCTAAATCATTAGTGTCTACTTGAATAGAAGAATTGGCAAAATTAACAGAAACGAAATTAACTTCTTCAAGTTTTGCTACACCGTCCTCAATTTTAGAAGCACAAGAAGCACAGCTTAAATTTTTAATTTTATATTTTTTCATACCAAATCCTTTCAGCTATATTGTTTATTGCAGTATTCTCCACTAACAAAAGAAAGTAGACTAACTTTATTGTTAAGGCTTAACATCATAAATTACTAATTACATTTTTTAATTTACCTTGTATTGTTTCTGCTACTTCTTTAACAATATCGTTATCAACAAAACCCATACTTGCAATTGGATCAATGGCAGCAACCGTAGTTTCGTTATTATCGTTTACATAAATAATTACATTGCAAGGAAGCAGTAATCCGAGTTCTTCTTCAGCTTGCAAGGCTTTATAAGCATTTGGAGGATTGCATGCAGCTAAGACCCTGTAAGGTTTAAAATCAACATCTAATTTTTTTTAAGAATTGCTTTGAAATCTAAATCGGCTAAAACTCCAAAACCTTCTTTTTTTAGTTCTTCTGTTACTTTTTCAATTGCTTCTTCAAATCCGTAACTAACTGATTTTCCGAATCCGTATTTTGTATTTTTCATTTTTATATTCCTTATTTTAATTTAGTGTTGTAATAAATATTACAAATTAATTACTAATTTACTTTACTTAATTATTGATACTCTAGAAGCAGTAAAACCATTTTCATGCATGTGCCCCAGAAGTTCAACTATTTCCGTATTCAATATTTCCTTAGATTCCGGGTCATGTAAAGTTATCTCAACTTCTTTATTATCAATATCTTTAGCGTAAAATGATAGTACGTTTCCATCAACATCTTTGCCTATTTTTTTTGTTTTCACGATAGCAACATTTATACGCTGATTAATTTCACTACCAGCGCTAAAGTTTTTAAATGACCCTAGTTCTTCGGAAGGAGCAAGATATGTAAAGTAAATAATTGCAAGAACTGCAGAAATTAAAGCCGGTAGTATTAATTTTGATATTTTCATTGTGTCTTCTCATTCCTCTACGTATATTAAGATTTAAATTGCTTGTTCGCCACGTTCGTTAGTTCTTATTCTTATTGTATCTGCAACATTAATTACGAAAATTTTTCCATCACCTGGGTTCCCTGTATGAGCAGTTTCTTGAATTACTTCAACCACTTTATGAACAATATTATTATGAACCACAAGTTCAATTTTTATTCTCTTTACATAATTGTGCAAACCGTCTTGAAAAGAATCATCAACATCTTTTGCTTTTGTTCTACCGAACCCTTTAATTTCTGAAATTGTTAATCCGGGAAGTTCCTCAATTTTGTGAAGTTCTGAGATTACATCATCTAACTTAAATGGTCTTATAATTGCTTTTATTTCTTTCATAATATTCACCTTTTTATTAATAAAATTTTATAGCCGGTCCGAAGACCGGCAAAATATAATTATAATTCTCCTTCTTGAGGTTTAATTGCAAACCACTTGTAAAGAGCTGGTAAAACCAAAAGTGTTAAAATAGTTGAAGTAAACAATCCTCCAACTACTACTGTTGCCAACGGTCTTTGCACTTCACTACCAGTACCGGTAGCAATTAATAATGGGATAAGTCCAAGTGCAGTAGTTACAGCAGTCATTAACACTGGGCGCAGTCTTAATTTTGCTCCTTCTATAGAGGCTTCGTTAATTGATTTTCCTTCTTTTATAAGTTGGTTAAAATATGTTACCAGCACCATACCGTTTTCCAAAGCAATTCCGAAAAGTGCTATAAAACCAACGGATGCCGGAACTGATAAGTTTTGATTGGTTAACCATAATCCAATAATACCTCCAACTAAAGCCAATGGAATATTTAAAAGAATAAGCATTGAATTTTTAAGTGAATTAAAACTTGTAAAAAGTAAAAAGAATATTAGAAGCAACGTTATGGGAATTACAATTGCAAAACGTTTATTTGCTTCTTGTTGCAAACGAAATTGTCCGCCCCAAACTGTGTAATAGCCGACGGGTAAATCAACATTTTTTTCAATAGCGGCTTGACTTTCTTCAACAAAAGAGCCGATATCTCTACCGACAACATTACATTGAATTGTAATAAAACGTTGGTTTTGCTCTCGTGTAATTTGTCGAGGACCTTCGATCTCTTCTATTGTTGCTACTTGGCTTAGTGGTACTTGTAATCCGTTTGGCGAAGTAATCAGTAAATTTGAAATAGCTTGCTTATCACTTCTGTATTCAGGAGATAGTCTTACGAAAATATCAAACCGTCTAATTCCTTCAAATATTTGCCCTGCAGTTTCACCGCCAACTGCAGTACGGATTACTTGTTGAACATCTGATAAATTCATGCCGTAGCGGGCTATAGCATGTCTATCAACAGTGATTTTGAGCTGAGGTTTACCGCTTACTTGATCTACTTGAATATCTGCTGCCCCGTTTATTCCTTGTAACAGTGTAGAGATTTCCTCTGCCTTGTTTTTTAATTGACTTAAATCATCACCAAATAACTTAACAGCAAGTTCTGCTCTTACTCCTTCAAGCAATTCATCTACGGTCATTCGGATTGGTTGAGTAAAGTTGGGTAAAACTCCGGGCATTCCTTCAACCTCTGCTCTTATTTTTTCTTCAATCCCTTCTTGGTCAAGTCCTTCGCGCCATTCTTCTTCTGGTTTCAATAGAATATACATTTCTGCACTATTAATCGGGTCAGTATGAGCACCAACCTCACCTCGTCCTATTCTTGTAACTGCACCTCTAACTTCTGGTACACGCATTACTCTCTTTTCGGCAAGCATGGTTATTCTTTTGCTTTCTTCCAGAGATATTGAAGGAGCCATTGCAAGTCTTACTATTAGAGTTCCCTCTTGAAGGGTTGGAGTAAATTCAGAACCAAGTTTTGGATAAATCCAAGTTCCCATTAGTAACAGTAATACGGAAACAACAATAGCTACACTTCTATTTTTAACAAAGAAGTTAACAAAAGGAGTGTAAGCTTTAATTAATACACGAACAATCCAAATTTCTTTCTGCTCTTTTGCTTGATTCTTTTTCTTTTTTGTCTTTAACAAAAAGGAAGAAAGTACCGGTGCAATAATAATTGCAAAAATTAAAGATCCCAGCATTGCCAAAGCTATTGTAAATGCTAAAGGTCGGAATGTTTTTCCTTCTACTCCTTGTAATGTAAACAAGGGAATGAAAACAGTGATAATAATTATGATTGCAAAAATAATAGGGCGCAAAACTTCTTTACTGGCTTTAGAAACAACATGCATAAATGGTTCGTCAATAAGTTTCCGTTTCAGTCTGTCTATGTTTTCAACAAGTACAATGCTTGCATCAACCATCATTCCAATTGCTATTGCAAGACCTCCAAAGGACATTAAATTAATTGAAAGTCCTAGAAATTGCATTACAATGAAAGCAACCATTATTGAAAAAGGAATGGAAAGAGCTACTACAATACTTGGTCTTAACGAGCCCATAAAAAACATCAAAATTAAAGCAACAAGAATAATTCCTTGTATCAAAGCATCAGTTACTGTTTTAACAGCTGATTCTACAAGGGTTTTCTGTTCATAATAGGGAACCAGTTTAATCCCTTCCGGTAAAGTTTTATTTATCTCTATCATTTTTTCTTCAACGGAACCAATTACGGTAGATGAATTTGACCCATACAATTTAACTACCATACCGGCAACAACTTCTTCAATTCCATTGCGGGTTTGAATACCGCGCCTTACTGCTCCCCCTATTTGGATATCGGCTACTTCTCTTAAATAAACAGGTGTTCCGTCTACGGATTTAATAACAATATTTTCAAGATCTTGAATTTTTGTTGCAAGCCCTACTGAACGAACAAGAAATTCTTCGGCATCTCTTTAAATAAATGAAGCTCCAACATTGAGGTTGTTCTTTTTAATAATTTCAACAATATCATTTATGGAAAGATCATATCTAAGAAGAGCATTGGGGTCAACAATAGCATGAAATTGTTTTTCCCATCCGCCAATACCAAGAACTTCTGTTACTCCAGGAACTGTCTGTAGCTGGAACTTGATTAGCCAGTCTTGAATAGTTCGTAGTTCTTCTAATGTATATTTACCTGTTTCATCTTCGATGTAATAAAAGAGTATTAACCCCATACCTGTTGAAATAGGTCCCATTTGCGGATCACCGAAACCTTCCGGTATCTGTTAACGTGCTTCGGTTAAACGTTCATTTACAATTTGTCTGGCAAAATAAATGTCCGTTCCGTCTTCAAAGTAGATATTAACAACAGATAATCCGAAATTGGAAACCGAACGAATTGATTTTAAATTCGGAAGTCCATTCATAGCAACTTCCACAGGAAAGGTAACGTACTTTTCAACTTCTTCCGGTGCTAAACCTTCCGTTTGAGTAAACACTTGTACTAATGATGGTGATACATCCGGAAATGCATCAATTGGTAATTGTTTATAGCTAAAATAACCGCCGGCGACAACAAATATGCCGAGTACTAAAATAAGTAGACGGTTTTTTAGTACAAAATCTATTAATTTATTCATATTTTTTCTCCATGTTGTATAATGCTATTAGTCAGCAAAAGAGTTTGTCATATCGAAGGAATTTTTTTATTGCTGAGATACTCTTCTTCTTAAACAATATTAACAACTATTTAAGTTTGAAGACATATCTTCAGATAAACAATATCAAAATCGTAATGACAATTTTATTATTAGCATAAAAGTTTTAAGTTAACAACATTTAGTTTAATGACCGTGGCCGCCGCCGAACGATTCTTTTAATATTTCTGATTTAAATGTATATGCTCCTTTTGCTACATATTTATCACCAATATGTAAACCGTCAAGTACTTCTATAAGCTTACTGTTCTCAAGACCAAGAGTAACAACTTGAGGGCGAAAACCTTCCTCTCCTTCAACGAAAATTACTTTCTGATCTTCAAGTATTTGTACAGCATTTGGTGGAACAGCAACATTAACTAACTTGTATGATGTAAAAACTTTTCCCGAAACAAACATTCCCGGTTTCCACATTCCGTTTGAATTATTTAGTCTAACACGTGCAATGGCTGTTCTTGTAGCTTCATCAACAATTGGACTAATGTAAAAAAGTTTCCCTTTAAACACTGAATTAGTATGCGGGGATGTTATTTCAACAGTTTGTCCGACTTTTACTTCATCGAGATCTTTTTGATAAACATTCAATTCAGCCCAAACATTTTTTAGGTTTGCTATCATTACAATATGTTTTTCATCGCCAATAAGTTCACCGGGAGTCATGTGAAGTTCTATAATAGTCCCATCAATTGAGGATGTAACATCATATTGTACGAGGGATTCGTTACTTTCAATTGTTGCAATCTTATCTCCTTTTTTTACGTTGTCTCCAATTTTTTGATACACATTTTTTACTATGCCGGCAAATCTTGGGACTACGTGTGCTACATTATAAGGGTTTGGAACAATTTCTCCGGTAAGATCTTTGTGAACCACCACTTTACCGGAAGTTGCTGTTTTAACTTCAATACCAAATTCTTTTCTAACCTCATCTGAAATTTTTATAACTTCGGAATGCTCTTCCTCGTGTTCTTCTCCGTGCTCTTCCGTTTCATCCATATGATTATCACCATGTTCAGCTTCAATGTTGTTACTTGCTGTTGACTTATTATCAAACAAAGTGAAACCGGCAAATACAACTAAAGCCCCAATTACTATTCCAATGAATAGAAATATTAATTTGTTTTTGTTTTCCATTATTTAGTTATCCTATAATATTTTTCTAATGATTCGTTTTTTAAAATGTGTCATATCGAAAGAGTGTTTTGTATGATTACCTGTCCCTTGTTATCAGAATAGGAAGACATTTCTTATTCTTTATGGGATTGAGATTTCTCATACTCACTTCGCTAGATTCGAAATGACAGACTTTATTTTTTCTATTCTATATTACCTACAATTAAGCCTTCAATTTCTACAACCGTTGTGTTGATGTCTTTTAGTATCGTCATATACTGATTTTGAATTTCAAACAATGTACGTTGAGCATCCAATACATCAAGTATTGTAAATCTTCCTACCAAGTTCCCTTCATTAATTATTCTAAAAGCCTCTTCGGCAATTGGTATAGATTCTTTTTTAAGTCTTTCTGCCGAAGTTAAAAGCATTTTTAATTTGTTATAGTATAGATTGAGTTGAAGGGTTAATTTATTTTTAATGTTATTAAATTCCATCTTTTTTTGATCTAACCTAATTTTTGCTTCTTGTATTGAGCCTTGATTTCTATTAAAGATTGGCAATGGCAAAGAAGCCCCAACAAGAAATGTATTTGCATTAACTTCATTTAATCTTCTAAATCCAGCACTAACGGTTAAATCGGGTGTAGCTTTTGATTTTTCGTAACTAATTATTGCTTTTTGTTTATCATATTCATTCATGAATCTTTTTAGATTTGGGTTGTTTTCTATTTTAGAAAACAATGAATCATAAATAGGTAGAACATTAACATCTTTTAACTTACCTTTTAGTGAGTCGGTAGATAAGTCCGGATCATTAACTAATGTTTTCAATTCGAAAATTGAAGCATCGTATTCAGATTCTAATTTGTTAATATCGATTTGTAATAAGTTTAAAATTACCTGGGCACGTGAAACTTCAGCGGGTGAAATTTTACCTTTTATTACGCGTTTTCTTAGATTGTCAACAAATTCATTCGATATATTTATTAACTCTTTATTTTTTTCGATCAGTTTTTGTATTCCCAGGGCGTTAATAAATGCTCTTCTAACATCAGTTATTAATTCAAGTCGTTTTGCTTCATAATCCCACTCAGCAAGAGAAATTTCAGTATCTGCTACTTTCTCAAGTTTGCTTATTTTTCCGGCAAGTAAAATATTTTGGCTAATGCTTGCTGTTATTTCACTTCCACTGAATCCGCTAAAATCATTACCGCCTAAAATGTTTTCTGCTTCTAATCCAAATTCGGGATTTGGAATTAATCCACTCTGAAGTTTTATTGCTTTATTGGCTGCAATATTTTTCAATAAGACTTTAAGTTCAGGATTATTTTCAATTGTTTTATTCACCGCCATTTCTATAGTGAGAAAAGTATCACTTTTAGTTTGTGCTTTTACTCCTGAAGTAAATAGACCGAATATAGTTATGGCGAGAATACACATCACTCTGTGCATAAATTCTCCTTAATTTTGTACTACTGTAAATTTTTATTTTTGTTGTTTTTGTTGACTGCTGAGGTTTATATCAGATAGTAAGTGAAACTGTAGTGTAGCTTTCTAAAATGTGATTATTTGTAGGATTTGTATTTAAATTGATAAAAGTAACTTCTCTATTCGGGGTAGTTGTTGTTACTTTAGATTTAATTTCGGTTATAGCAAGTATATTTTTTTTTGAAAGAAATTGATTTTCTTCGAAACAATGTTCGTCAAGTGGGATATCTTCACAGTCTAAATTTTGAATTGTAACGTTTTCAGTACTTGTTGCGGTGTTAAGAATATCCAAGCCGGTGCATTCTTCACAATCATTAATATTTTCAATTTGAATATGTCCGTCACTGCCAAAACATAGAACATAGTTCTTAAAAAGGTTGTGCATAAATGTAATGTGACTTAACATTACAAGTATTACAACTACATTAATAAGTTTATATGTTAATTTTTTACTAATCACTCTTCAATATGTTCTTTTGCTTGTTCTACTAATTTGTTTATATGTTCATCTTCAATTGAATAAAAAACCATTTTCCCTTCTTTTCTATATTTTACCAGCCGGGCATTTCTAAGTAATCTTAATTGATGAGAAACCGAAGAAACAGTTGAATCAATTGCTGCTGCTAAGTCGCAAACACAAAGCTCACTATTTATTAGAGAAATTATAATCTTTAATCTTGTAGGTTCACCTAACAATTTAAAAATTTCCGCTATTTCTAAAATTTGCTGAGTGTTCTCTAACTCTTTCTTTGCTTCTTCTACTTTTGTCTCGTCAACAATTTCAATTTTGCAAACCGGTGCATTGGTTTCTTTATTCATTGTGTTAATATAATAACATTTGAACAAATGTTCAAGTGTTTTGTTCGGTCATTATCGATTTAATGCATGGAGAGTTAAATGATTTTTTCGTTTTTATTC
>JAJRZB010000438.1 GCA_024275455.1 Bacteroidota bacterium
ACAAATTCCCGTTTAGCACAAGCATTTATTACTGCTTTCTGTACAAAAGATATTGAAGATATTTCAATTAGAAGCTGGAATGAATATTACTAAGAGTAAAAACAAAAGTAAAATAAATAGAACGCAGACTAACTATGACAATAAGAATTTATCAAAATCATAAAATCAGCGTTCCATTTTTCATTTAAATTAGCAAAGTATTATCTTACCTAACATTTTAATAACTAATCGTCATCATCCTTTTCTTCTTTATATTCTTCAAACTCAGTTTCATTACTATTTTCTATTACTGGTTGAGAACTACTTTTTCTTATTTCAGAATGACGAATTTGTCCGCCAAGATTGCCTACCTCTGCAAAAACACCAAATGTAATAATCGAAATTATAAATGTTACAATAACAATGGTTTTGGCAGAAGATATCTTTTTTCTAATCGCAAATAAAGCAAACAATGAAAATGCCCCTAAAAATTCTATTAACCAAATAGCTTTTTCGGCAAGTTCTTCATGTTCTTCAATTATATTTTCAGAAACTCCGGCAATATGTTCTACTGTTTCTTCGGCTCCTTCTCCGGTAAGAAAAACCGGAATTGTAATAATTGCCATTAAAACAAATACAACCAAAGCTACCTTTTTAATAGTATCTTTTTTTACAAATAATCCGTAAGCTAAAATTCCTACGGCCATAAAAGTTCCGACAATCGGAAAATGTGTTAAAATCAAATGAAGATGTACTGCATCCATAATTTACTCCATAATTAAAAATTAAAAAACATTGTTTAAGTTAATCGATAATCAGGAGGTGCTCTTAAATAAATGGACGTGGTAGTTTTAGCACTTGTTAATACATGGAGTTGGAGTGTTAAATGTAATAAAGGTAAGTCTTTATTATAACTTATTAATGTTAAAGTATACTTGCCTTTTATATTTTTCTGAATATTCTTATCATAAAATATATTTGTTAAAATATAGTTTTCGAGACTTGCGTTTGAAGTAATATGAAAGGCCAAACCTAGATAATCAATAATATCTTTAGCTGTATTGTGTGCAACAAAATTTTCTTCAAAAGTCATTTCACAATGATGCTTATGAGGAATTGTGCAATGCAGCAAAATGAAGAAGAAAACATTGAATATTAATATTTTTTTAGTAAATAACATTATTTTGGAATCTTTTAGATAATTAATACAAAATAAAAATCTTATGTGATCTTGAAAGGGATATCATATCTTAAATTTATTAAAAACATACTGGAAAATCAAAAAAGATAAACCTGTATAAATGATTTTATTAATGTTGAGGTAAACAGAGGTTATTTCAGAATTATTAGCAAAATTAAATATAATGGCTAATTATTATGTACTATTGTAAAAGTTAAAATCAATCTAAAATCGGATAAAGATAAATTACCGCTCCAAGCAGAAACCCTATAAAGAATAAAAGAGAAATTTTATTCTTTAATCCGAAGAAGTAGATTTGCTGCAGCGCTCTAAAAAACCAGAAAAAAGA
>JAJRZB010000051.1 GCA_024275455.1 Bacteroidota bacterium
ATTTAAGAAAGGGAAATGCCTTAAGTGCCGAAATTGATAACAAACTTTGGGTTGAAAAACTTGGTTACAATTTAAAAGTTATAAAACCGGAAACTGCTGCTAAAAGATTATTAAAAATTGCTACGGAAAATCATTTTACTTTATTCGAACATTTTCATACCGATCATCTCGGGCATGGAAGAAATATTGAAACTCTGGAAGAAAGACTAAATGTACTTGACAGATTTTTAATGTACCTTTTAACTCACATACCGGATAATCTTACCCTCCTTATTTGTTCAGACCACGGAAATTTGGAAGATTTATCAATAAAATCTCATACACTAAATCCGGCTTTAACAATTACAGCCGGTAAACATGCCGAAAAACTTTCCAAACGTATTACAAATTTATCTCACATAAAAGGTGCAATTTTGGAGCTTTATTAAGTGGGGAGGTATCCTGTTATAAAATTTGTTTTATTCTTTGCTTCCGGTATTCTTTTTCAAAATTATTTTTCCATTTCACTTCCGTTATTAGTTATGGCTTTCGGGCTGACACTTTTCATAAGCCTAATTGTTTTTCTGTTTTACAAGAAATCTTTTAACTCAATTTCAGATAAAAACCGTAGATACTTTTTCTATTTACCGCTACTTTTCTGCACGTTTTTTTTCGGAGCACTTTATCTCTCCTTATTTGTAAATAATAATGCAAGTTATCCTTTTGAATTGCCAAAAATCCGTAATGCGAAAATTTCGGGAGAAATAAAAAGAATAGAATTACTAAAAGAGAAAAAGTTGGTTGTTGAATTGGAGATACATTCTTTTAATGACAATAAAATTATGGATGATTTATCAAATAGGTTTCTTTGTAATTTCTGGCAAGATTCAACAAATTCAGTATCTCAGCTTTATAATAAAATAAAGATTGGAAATTATTTATCATTTACCGGAACAATAAACAGAGCAAAGAATAGAAGAAATCCCGGTGAATTTAATTATGAGGAATATCTAAATAAAAAAGGAATTGCAGGGACAATTAACTGTTATAATTTTGATGAATTAAAAATTATTGAAGGTAACCCTCAAGTAATATCAAACATTATTTTTGGAATTAGAAAAAGTATTGATAAGCGAATTAAAGAATTACATAATATGGAAACTTCCGCATTACTCAAAGGTATTTTATTAGCTGACCGTTCCGATATTGATTATAACATTAAAAATTCTTTTATAAGTTCCGGGGTAATTCATGTTCTGGCGGTTTCAGGTTTACATGTGGGATTTATTTCATTGATTTTTTTCTTGCTGTTAGGAAGAGTAAGAATTGAATTAAGATACATTTTAACAATTTTCGGGATAATTTTATTCTTGGTTTTAACGGGAGCACATGCTTCGGTTTTTCGTGCTTCCACAATGGCAATTATTTATTTGATTACAAAATCAACAAATCGGAGCACGAACGGATTTAACTCAATTGCAATTGCTGCACTAATTATTTTGATGTTGAACCCGCTCGAATTATTTAACCCGGGATTTCAGCTTTCTTACTCGGCGGTTATTTCTATTTTAATTATCTACCCTTTATTTTCTGAAAAAATAAATCATTTACAAATAAGATGGCTTTATAAAAAGATTTTTCTGTTTATTTCCGTTTCATTTGCAGCACAATTAGGAACCCTGCCCTTTACTTTGGTTTATTTTAATAAATTATCGGTTGTTTCTTTGTTCGCAAATTTAATTGTAATTCCGTTAATTGGAATAATTGTTGGGTTAGGGATTTTAACATTGATCGTTTCAATAATTTCTTTTCAATCGGCATTAATATTCGCGGGAGCAAATCAATTTTTGGTTGGATTTTTATATATCTTTACTAACCAGGTTGGAAATCTAAAATTTTCGTTTATCCCAATTTATAATATTTCTATTTTGGATAGCTTTTTCTATTTTTTATTTCTCTTAATCATTATCTTCAGTTTTGTCAATTTCAAAAATAAAGTTGCATTTATTCCACTAATAATACTTTCGATTTTAAGTTTTAACTATTTTACACAAATTGATGATAAATCTTTGCTCCCTCACAATGAACTATCGGTTGTAACAATTGATGTTGGGCAAGGTGATTCTTTTCTAATCAAATTTCCTAATAACAAAGTTGCTTTAATTGATGCCGGAAATTTAACCGAATATTTTGACGTTGGAGAACGAATTATTTTACCGCTTCTAAATAGATTACAAATTGATAAAATTGATTATGCATTCATCTCACATTTAGATTTTGATCATTTCGGAGGATCGATTTATTTAATTAATAAGGATGTTATTAACAATTTGTATAAACCAATTTCAGATTCTTCGGTTAAGGATATTATTTATGAGGATTTTCTAAAAGCAAACGATGTAAAAATTTCATATTATTCGGGCAACTCTTTAGAAATTGGAGGAGCAAAACTCTATTTTCTAAATGATACAACTTTTCAAAAGCAAAATAATTTTGATAGCAATAATAATAGTGGTATTATTAAAATTATTTATGGAAATACTTCATTTTTGTTTGTCGGCGATGCTGAGTGGGAAGCTGAAGAGTTTCTGGTCAATAAGTATGGAGAGTTTCTTCATTCGGATGTGTTAAAAATAGGTCACCACGGAAGTAAAACTTCTACAAGCGAAAAATTTATTGATTCGGTTAAACCTAAAATCGGAATAATCAGTGCCGGCATTATGAATAAGTTTAAACATCCATCCAAAAGTGTAATGGAAGAATTAAGAGATAGGAATATTCTTGTTAGAAGAAC
>JAJRZB010000052.1 GCA_024275455.1 Bacteroidota bacterium
AATTTAATGTATTATCTTAGATTATCAAAGAAACATCCTCAATTTGAACAATATGATTATGCAGAAAAAGCTGAATATTGGGCTTTAATTTGGGGTACATTTGTTATGGCAGCAACAGGTCTAATTTTATGGTTCCCTACCCTGGTTGTAGATTGGGCTCCGGTGTGGTTGATTAAAGTAAGTGAAACCATACATTTTATGGAAGCAATTTTAGCTTCACTTGCAATTCTTGTTTGGCATTGGTTTTTTGTTATTTTCCGTCCTTCAGAATATCCTATGAGTTTTACATGGACAGATGGAAATATGACTCTGGAACATTACAGACATCATCATGAAAGACATTTTAGGAGGATGATTCTCGAGTATTATGAGTATACTTTAGAAAAACATCCTAGAAAGAAACTTACAAACTATACTAGTCTATTTAAGAAGACTTTAGAAAAAAGCGGTTATAAACTAGAAAATATTATTCAAGGTGAACTAAATAAAGATCTTGAACTTAGAGCCTGGTATGAAGATGAAATTGAAAAAATAGACAGAAGTATTGATTAAAGTAATTATTAGAATTATTCTATTATTTGAGACGAAATATTTAACAAGCTTATCTGGTTGTAAATTATTTTTAAATCATTCTTATTTTTGTTATGATTAAAGGAAAATTTCTATATTTTTACATAATACTAATTTATCTTTTATAACTATATAATATATTATTATAAAATTAACTCTATTTGATTATAGTACAAACTTTCCAGCCAAATTTAATTAACCATAGGTTTATTTATGAAAATGAAATTTAGATTACCTCAAACTGTATATAATTGGATATCCTTAAGTGGTGCAGTAATTGCCTTAATAAGCCTCTTAATGATCCTATTCCTCTTTTCGATTTCGTTGTTTTTTGATCGTGGAGGTTCTTATTTAGGTTTGGTAATGTATATAATAATTCCATCCTTTCTTGTTGTTGGTCTTTTGCTTATCCCAATTGGAATGTTAAGAAGTTTAAAAAGCAGACAAAAAGAAGGTTTAGGTGAAAAAAAATTACCATATATAGATTTAAATGAAGTTACTCGCAGAAATGCCTTTATGATATTTTTAACCGGAACAATTATTTTCCTTTTTTTATCAGCTATAGGCAGCTACGAGGCTTTTCATTATACAGAATCGACCGAGTTTTGCGGAACTCTATGTCATACTGTAATGCAGCCTGAATATACAGCTTATCAAAACTCAGCGCATGCACGTGTTGAGTGTGTTGACTGTCATGTTGGAGAAGGAGCTGATTGGTATGTTAGATCTAAAATATCCGGACTTTACCAAGTATATGCAGTCTTAGCAAATGTTTACCCAAAACCTATTCCAACACCAATAAGTAATCTTCGTCCGGCAAGAGAAACATGTGAACAATGTCATTGGCCACAAAAATTTTATTCCAGAAAGATTAAATTAGAAAAACATTACCTTACCGATGAAGAAAATACTGAATGGAATATTTCTCTTTTAATGAAAGTTGGTCCTTCGCACAGTACCCAAGGTCTTGAAGAAGGAATTCATTGGCATATTAACCCTGATGTAAAAATTGATTTTGTTTCTTTTGATGACAAAGAACAAGAAATTCCTTGGGTAAGATATACCAATACTAAAACCGGTGAAGTAAAAACCTTTATAGATGAAGAAATGGATTTTTCACCATCGATGTTAGATTCCTTTAAGATTAGAACTATGGATTGTATTGATTGTCATAACAGACCTTCACACACATATAATCCTCCCGCATTTTTTGTAAATAATGCACTGAGCAGAGGTGACATTCCGCAAGAACTACCGGAAATAAAAAGTGTTAGTATGGATGTTTGCGAAAAAGAGTTTACATCAACAGATAGTGCAATGGCATACATTGAATCTTCTATTCAAGAATTTTATGAAGAAAATTACCCTGAAATTTTTAACGAAAACCAGGCACTTGTTAATAAAGCAGTTAAAGGACTACAGGATGAATACAATAAGAATATTTTTCCTGAAATGGGGGTTAGGTGGGATAAATATCCGAACAATATCGGGCATTTAGAATTTATGGGTTGTTTTAGATGCCACTCCGATACTCATAGTACAGATGATGGAGAAGTTATTCCCAAAGATTGTAATTTATGTCATACAATTAATGGTCAAGGACCAGTAGATAATATGGAACTTGCTAGTTTTAACGAATCTTTAGATTTCAG
>JAJRZB010000439.1 GCA_024275455.1 Bacteroidota bacterium
AAACTCTAACACTATTCTAAAAAGTTACGTAAAGAAATAATTCACTTCTAAACTAGAATATTTTTTCTTCGATTATTTTAAAGTTAGATCATATTAAAATACAGATAGTTTAATAAATATAAATAAAGTGAATGAGGTAATCGTGTTACGTTCAACTAATTTTAAATTCAAAAAATATTTATTTATCACTTATTTATTAATTAGCACTTTAGTTCTTCATGCTCAGCAGCCAACTTTATTTCCCGAAGCTACTTGGTTACAAGATGTTCATTGGTCGGGTACAATTTATGCAGGTGTTCCGGGTCCTTTAATGCCAAGTGTTCAGGCTCATCTTGAAGGTGTAGAATACATGTTTCACCTGAAATCAGATGTTGAAAAGGCCAGACCACTTATTGAAGCATTGCATGGTCAAGGTAAAAAATATTGGGTTAATCTGGATGGAGGTGTAATAGAGGGTACAAGTATTGACTCGATAATAAATGACGGACAGGGAATTACAGATCCGAATTTTGGAGCTTTTCACACGTTGGAGGGAAACTTGATGTACTTAGGGGAAACTCCTATTAGGAATATCAACAGACCTGCTTGGAGAAATTTTCTAATTAGCTGTATTAAAAGAGCAATAGATGCAGGTGCGGATGGTTCTCAACATGATGGTGGGGCAACTTCAACTTACGAGTCTTTTGATGATGAAGAGGTAAACGGATTTACACAATATATTCAAGAAAATGGTATTCCCACAGGAGATTGGAATCCGAGTTCTATGAATTTTAGAGAGTATCTTATATCAAAAGGTAAAAATGATAATAATGTTTTAAACAATGATTCAGACCCTCAAAATGTAAAAGATTTAATGGAATATTGGAAAGATTTTAAAGCGGTAAACACTTTAAATTCATGGCAAATATTAAAGGATAGTTGTAAAGCTTATGCTGAATCGAAAGGAAAAGATTATACAATTGCATTGAATGCAGCAAGTGCAGTAGGAACACGTTTTGGACATACATACCTGGTAAGTGATTTTGCAATTGGAGAATTTTTTGATTGGGGAAATCTTTTTCCTTATACAGGTACTTTAGCAGCTAAAACCAGAGCTTTTGAAGCTATTGGTAAAAGATTTGTTCTTTGGTCAGGTGCTACATTAGGTGATATACCTAAAAATCCATATGATCCATATGAGCCGGAGATCGAAAAAGAATCCAGTTTGCATACTGTTGCTACAATGTATGCAAGCGGTGGATTGCCGCAATTAAAATTTCCGGCGTACGATATATATCCGGCCTATTTATTAGCTCAAGCAAATAGAGAAATATTAAATTCTGTCTCACCGGCCGGAGAAATTGGAGTTGTATTCTCTCATGCTCAGACTTTACATGACCCTCGCAGTTTTTATGGACTATCTACAGTTCTTCAAGATTTAAGTAGAGGTTTTAAAGTAATTTGGTTTAAACCCAATAGACTAAACATAGCAGATGATCTTACCCAAAATGATTTAGCTCATTTTAAAGTAATATTTCTTCCTGAAGTATTTTATTTAACAGATAACCAGCGGTCACAGCTATTAACGTATATTTCAAACGGTGGAACTGTAGTAGCAGTTAGAGGAAATGTTGAGTATTCCGGTTGGGTTGATGAAAATGGAAATAATCAAACTAATTCTACTTGGTCTTCTTTAGCTGATAATAATCAAAGTGGTGTTAAAACCTATGGATCTGGAAGATTTATAAACGTAGCTCATAATATTTTAGAATCAAACGGATATCCGCCTCCTTCATATGGTTTCGCATATATTAAATATAAAGGAAGTTCTGATCCCTCTGAAGTTAATGTGGCTAGCAGTATTCGCGATACAATTGAAAGTTGGATAGATATTGCTCTTCCTGAAAAAGATGTAGTTTCAAATTCTTTGTCATCTAATTTAAGAGTTTTCAGATATCAAGATACTTTATCGAACCA
>JAJRZB010000440.1 GCA_024275455.1 Bacteroidota bacterium
ATGACTGACTCTTTTAATTTTTCAGGGGTTTCTCTAATAAATTTTTCTGAAAGATTAAACTACAATACTATTAAGTTGATCTATAAAATTTGGATTTGAAACATTTACACAATCAAAATTTTCTATGCTACAACCGCAACCAACTATAGATGATAAAATTGCAAAAGACATTGCTATTCTATGATCGCCAAAACTATTAAAACTAACATTTTTATTTTTTATTTCACCACTAATTAAATAACCGTCATCATATTCTTCAATGTCTAAACCTAACTTTTCCAAGTTTCTGCAAATAGAATTTATTCTGTCACTTTCTTTAGTTCTAAGTTCCTTAGCATTTTTAATTTCAAAATGTCCTTCACCAAAAATACCGGCAATTGTCAATATTGGAATTTCATCAATTATATTCGGTACTAACTCCTCTGGAATTTCTACATTTATTAAATCGGAACTTTTTATAATCAGATCACCTCTTTGTTCTCCATTAATGGTTTCTACATTTTCACTTTCAATATTTGCGCCCATGGCAACTAAAATATCAATTACTCCCGTTCTTGTTTCGTTTAACGAAATATTTTTTAATGTTATTTCTGAATTTTTTGTGAGAAGCGCTAAAACCATAAAAAAGGCTGATGTAGAAATATCGGATGGAATAAAATACTCTGTTGCTGAAGGAAAATAATTAATTGATGAATATATTTTTTTACTATCACCGTCTTCAACTACTTTTAACCCCAGCATTCTTTCCGTATGATCGCGAGTAATAAAATTTTCAACAACTACGGTTTCTTCATCCAAATATAACCCGGCAAGTAAAATACAACTTTTAACTTGAGCACTTGCCAAAGGTAACTTATATTGGATTGATCTTAAACTTTCTGAAGGTTTAATAGTTAGTGGAAGACAATTATTTTCTCCGCTAATGTTAGCATGCATTTGTCTTAGTGGTGTAATAATTCTTTTAATCGGTCTGGAAGAAAGAGATTTGTCACCGGTAAGTACAGTTTGAAAATTTTGTGCAGCAAGAATACCTGCAATTAGCCTTGTTGTTGTACCGGAGTTCCCCATAAATAAATTATTCGCCGGTTCAGTTAATCCGCTAAATCCGTTACCCCAAACAGTTATATTGTTATCTTCAATATCTATTTTAATTCCTAGTTCTCTAAAAGCGTTGATAGTTGCCAAAACATCTTCCGAGAGTAAACAATTATAAATTTTGGATTCACCATCTGCTATTGATGAAAGCATAACAGCTCTATGCGAAATAGATTTATCACCGGGTAAAATTAAAGTTCCTTTAACACTTTCAATTTTGTTAAATTGCCGAATCATTTGTTACACCAATTATTTATTATTTCTTCCAATTCATTTTTAAGTAATTCACTTTTTTCGTACATACCTTTTAACGCTCTTTGTCTTTGGGTTTCGTACAAAATTACTGCAGCAGCCACCGAAACATTCAAGCTTTGTATCATCCCGCGCATTGGTATATAAATATCTTTATCGGATAAATTAGATATTTCTTTAGAAACTCCTAGGTGTTCATTACCTAAAACAATAGCTACTTTTTCTGTTAAATCTAATTTATAAAAATTTTCTGCATTTTCTGATAAAGTTGTACAATAAATTTTAAACCCTTCTTTTTTCAATTGTTGAATACATTTTTCAGTCGAATCATATTTTTCTTGTTCAACCCATTTTTTTGAAGATGCCGAAGAAACTCTACTGATTTTCGGAAATGTCTCCTGTGTGTATAATAAATCAACTTTAGGAACTCCGACAGCATCACATGTACGAAAAATTGCACTTACATTATGGGGATCGTGAATATTTTCAAGAACTACTCTAAGTGAAAATTGACGCGCAGTCACAACTTTTTCAATTTTCTTTAATCTTTTTTCAGTTTTAAATTTTCTCACGAAAGAGGTTTATCAAAAATTACTTTATAAATTATTTTATTTTTTTGCTTTCTAGCTTTATCTATTTTTATTTCCGTATCATCATCAAGATTTACATAAAATCTAAGCATCTCAATCGAATTTTTAATTGCATCTTCTTCTTCATGTGCCCATGATTCGCACCCGGATATTGATGGAATTACTGCATTGCATCCGTCATCGGTAATGGTAACGATTAAATCGAGAACCATTAATAACCTTCCGCTTTAGAACTATCACCCGTAACAATTTTAACACTTGCACTTGCACCAATTCTATCAGCCCCGCTTTTTATCATTTCTTCGGCATCTTCTATTGTTCTTACTCCTCCTGATGCTTTAACTCCAACTGAACTACCAACCACATATCTCATTAAAGCTATATCCCCGGAAGTTGCTCCTCCTTTGCTAAATCCTGTAGAAGTTTTTACAAAATCCGCTTTAGCTTCTTTACTTATCAAACATGCTTTAACTTTTTCTTCATCTGTTAATAAAGCTGTCTCAATAATTACTTTTGCAACTGCATTTTTTCTTTTTGCTGCCAGCACAACTTGGTTTATGTCATTAAAAACATAATCGTAATCACCGGCTTTTAATTTACCGATGTTTATTACCATATCAATTTCTTCTGCTCCTTTATCCAACACTTCTTCTGCTTCTGCACGTTTTGTAGCTGTAGTTGTTGCTCCAAGCGGAAAGCCAATAACGGTACAAACTTTTACATCTGTTCCGCTTAATAATTTACTGCAAAGAGGAACATAGCTGGGATTAATACATACAGAAGCAAAGTTATAAGTTTTAGCTTCTTCACAAAGTGTTGTTATTTCATCCGGTGTTGCTTCCGGTTTTAACATTGTATGATCTATCATTCGAGCTAAAGAAATATCTTTTAATTCAGGACCAATACCTTTACCGGCAGAGATTCTAGCAGCTCCGTTACTTACTATTTTTTTAATAGCTATAGGTTGATCTACAATATTTCTTTCCCACCCACTACAAGTTTCACCAACGCAATAAAATTCGTGCAAAGCTTTTTCAGTAAAAACTTGATTAACAATTTTATCGATTACGGGATTACTCATATTAACTCTCTATTTACTTTTAATTTTTTGAAAGGCTCTGAATGTATTTGTCAGTAGCATAGCAATTGTCATTGGACCAACACCACCCGGAACCGGAGTAATATAGGATGCTTTTTTAGAAACATTTTCAAAATCAACATCTCCTACCAATCTATAACCTTTTTTAGAACTCGGATCATCAATGCTATTTATTCCAACGTCAATTATAACAACATTTTCTTTTACCATATCTTCGGTTATAAAATTTGCTCTACCAATAGCGGCAATAAGAATATCTGCCTGTTTTGTAAAATAAGATAAATCATGTGCAGCAGAATGGCATATTGTTACAATAGAATTTGCACCTTCTTCCTTTTGCAGCATCAAGTTCGCAATCGGTTTACCTACAATATTACTCCTGCCAACTACAACAACATGTTTTCCTTTGGTTTCAATATTGTATCTTCGCAACAGTTCTACAATACCGTATGGCGTACACGATTTAAAAGTATCCTTACCAATTACTAATTTTCCTACACTAACCGGGTGAAACCCATCAACATCTTTTGCTGGCGATATTGATTCAATAACTATGTCTTCATCAATATGTTCGGGTAAAGGTAATTGAACTAAAATACCGTGAAATAAAGGATTTTTATTATAGCTTTCAATAATACTTAATAATTCTTCTTGGGAAATATTTTCATCTAATTTTTCTAACTTGGAATTCATTCCAATTTCGGCACATGCTTTTATTTTCATATTTACGTAAACTTTAGAAGCCGGGTTTTCACCAACAAGAATTGTAACTAAGCCGGGGACCTCATTCAGACTTTCTCTAAGTTCGGAAATTTTAACCTTTAGCTCTGCTCTTATTTCTGAAGCTGTTTTTTTACCGTCAATTATTTGCATGTTATTATCAAGTTACTTTTATAATTAAATTGTTTCAAAACTTTACCAAATAGTTTTTACTATTTTCGATTTTAATAAATTGCGGTCCTTTGTTATTAATGATGCTTTATTAACTATCGCTGTAGCACAAATAATTCTATCGGCAGGATCGGCATTTATTGAAAGATCTAAATTTGCAGATAACTCAGCAATTTCTGCGGAAATTCCTTCAAAAAGTAATCTATTTGTTGTTTTAGCTAAATTTATAAATTCAACAAGGCTGATACCTATTTCAACTCTGCGTTTTTTAATCAACATAGCTATCTCCCATAAAGAAATTTCACTAATTAATATACCGTTTGATTTATTCCCCGATTCAATTGCTTTACTGGCTTTACTACTTAATTTACTTGGACTTAACAAATGCCATAGCAAAACGTGTGTGTCAATTATAATCATATTAGTTTACGTTCCAGTTTTCACCAATGGGGGTAATCACATCTTTAAGTTTTGCTTTTTTTCTTAATTCCTTAAGTTTTTTTTCGGCATTCTTTTTAGAAATATCCGGAGGGACAATTTTAGCAACAACTTTACCTCTTGATGTTACAATAATACTAGCGCCATTCTGAACTGCATTTATAAACTTCATTAAATTTGCTCTTAGCTCACTTATTGCAATAGTTTCCATTTATTAGTTCCTTTATCCTATTTGTACAAAACAAATGTACAATAGAAAGTTGAATCTGTCAATACTTATTTTTTGCCTGTAATTTTATACTTATCAAACAAATAGGTTTTTAATTCTTTACAATTTGTAATTTCATTTTCAAAAGGATTAGAATTTTGCCAGCCTAATTTGCCGGTTTTCCTAAACCTTTCTAATCTCTTAATTATAATTTCACAATAAATTGGCTCTATGTCAATTGAAATTGATTTTCTTTTTAATTTTTCTGCAGCTAATGTTGTTGTACCGGAATGAGCAAAAAAGTCTAGGACAAGATCATTTTTATTGCTGGATACCTCTATAATTCGTTCTAAAGCTTTAATTGGTTTTTGAACAAAGCATCCATTTACGTTCTCTTCTCTCAAATGAAAAACTTGTTGAATATCTATCCATACATTCCCGGCACGGATCTTATCCGATTTACTTCTTTCCAAATTTTCCGTTCTATTTCCGTTTATTTCTTTATAGTATCCTTTCACAGCTTTTGGAATATCGGTATAAACATTTTCCGAGTTAAACACCGGGTTCCCTTTAGTATAGTAGAGCAATTCTTGTCTAATCGCCATCCAATTTTTTTGGGTACCGTAACCACGTTGATTTCTCATTGTAATAAAACTTTTTGAATCAAAACCGGAATTTTTCATCATCAAAATAAATTCACCAAAAGGCTCAAAATGATTTTTTTGATCTGCTCCAAGCCAAACATATAAAGATGAATTTTCATCAAGCATTTTATATGTATTGTCAATCCATAATTTACACCAATTTGTAAAATTTACAGGATCTTGCTGTTTAAATGCTATCATATTATAAGGAGGATCGTGAACTGCTAATTTGGCTTTTGCATTGTTTAATAATTTTTCAATAGAAATATCAGTAGCATCCAAACAACCTATTTTATGATTTCCTTCGGGGTCATCCCAAACTTCACCGGGCTGCAGTCTGCAATATGGCAGAAGAAAATTTTTTAATTCCGGGTCTTTATCAATTCTGGGAAGTGGAAAATTTTTCATTAAACAGTGGTTGATTTTTCAAATTCGGGGATTAAAATTCTTTCAATCTCAGTAGTTTTTCCTGTATCAATATCAACTTTCGTAAATACACCACTAAGATGATTATTACTTGTAGCAGTTTGATATTTTTGCGGTGTTTGATATAAAAATCTATTTATTGCAGCTTCGGTTTTCATACCAATTACAGAGTCATACGGGCCTGTCATTCCCGAATCGGTAATATAGCCAAGACCTTTGGGAAATATTCTTTCATCAGCAGTTTGAATATGTGTATGAGTCCCTACAAACACACTAGCCGAACCGTCAATAAAATTTGCAAGTGCTAATTTTTCTGCGGTTGCCTCTGCGTGAAAATCAATAAATATTATTTTGGTTTCTTGAGCAATTTTTTTTAATACCCATTCTGCAGTTCTAAAAGGACAATCAATTTGGGACATAAAAGTTCTACCTTGTAAATTAACAACTGCAGCTTTTCCTTTTTTAGTTTCAATAATTGTATATCCGTTACCGTATGTACCTTTGGGGTAATTTAAAGGTCTAAGTGCATGTTTTTCAATTTTCAAATACTCTTGGGACTGATGTTTATCCCAAGTATGATTTCCACCTGTAAGAACATGAGCACCCAAATTAAATAAAACTTTACCTTCTTTTTCCGTACATCCTTTCCCATCGGCAGAATTTTCTGCATTTACAATTACCAAATCAGCTCTGTATTGTTTTATCAAACTTGGCAACCATGTAGCAACCATATCCATTCCAGGCTTACCAACAACATCACCGATGAACAATATATTCATATTCATGTACTTTTCCTGTTCTTTGGGAGCACGTGCTCCATTTATTTTCTTAAATTTATTTCAGCTAAAGCATGAAGTTTATATTCTCTGATTTTTTCGTTCAGACTTTTAGAAATTTCTCTTTTTTTCTCCTCAAGTTCCTCAAAAGTAATCTCTTCCAATCCATTTTCCGAAGCTAATCTATAAGCATGCTTTTCAACCTCATAATCTAACATTACACGTAATAAAGCGTTATTATCAATTAATTGTTGCAGTACTGCTCTATTATATTCTCCAATATTTTCAAATTCCAATGGAATATTATCCGCCATTATTAAAAATCCTTTTTTTTGTTAATATTTATTTTGATCAAAAATAACAAAAGTAATATAAAAACTAAACTATTGATTTTATTTAATAATTTATTTTTATACCAAACAGCAAAATCGATACTTTAACTATTACTTTTATTTTATTAAATAACAGTCAGTTACACAAATTACTTAGATCTATTTTTTAAATAATTATAAATCCCTATAAAACTAATGGCAACCCAAAATGCTTAAATAATAAATGCAGACATGTTAAAATTTTCCATCACAGATATTATTACTAAGCTTGCCCCAACAATATTTAACAGTGAATATTTAATATCTGTGCTATTTATTTTATTTGTCTGAAGCAACAAATAACCAAGAATAATAAAAAATACTCCGATATTACCTATAAAATCAAAGACAGAATAATTCATGCGTGCTCCCGAATATGCTCCCAGTAATTTATTTTAATAGAATAACTTAGTTAATATTTTTTTAGTTTTATGAATATTATATTCAATAATACACAAATGACATCAAAAGAAAAAACATTTTCCGAAGCAATTTTTTCTGTAAT
>JAJRZB010000441.1 GCA_024275455.1 Bacteroidota bacterium
CAGGACTATCATATAATTATTATACAGGATCTTTCAATAAAATAGATGATTTTGCAATGATGGAACCTGATAGATCTGGAATAGTACCGAAAGTTGATTTGTCACAAAAAGATAGAGAACAATACTTCGCTTTTGATTTTAAAGGTTATATAAATATCCCCACAAAAGGGTTATATACATTTTATTTAGTTTCAAATGACGGTTCCAAAATGTTGTTAAATGACAAAGTATTAATTAACATCGATGGTCTGCATCCAGTGTTTGAAGAATTTAAGACTTTAGCATTAGATGTTGGGATGCATGCTATTAAAATAAAATACTTTCAAAATGGTGGAACAAGTGCTTTAAAATTAATGTGGGAAGGTACTGGGTTTGAAAAACAAGAAGTACCCTCGTCGGTGCTGTTTCATTAAAAAATAGAAATATTTATGACAAGAAATAAACATAGCAATATATTACTGATAGTATTTATTATGATCGGTACAGTATTCGGGGGTAATAAAAATCCTGAGGATAATTGTGCATCATTTGTTATCAACAATATTGAAGACTTCACAATAACTACTAATACAGGGGAAAAACCACAATCCAAAATTTGGTTCTATGATAATATGTGGTGGGCAGTTCTTGCCAATAAAAACGGAACAAAACTCTGGCAGCTTGTAGGTAGTAAGTGGGTTAATGTTCTGCATCTTTCAGATTCAACAAATACCAGAGCGGATGTTCGAGCTACTGGAAATGTGACACATATATTACTTTATAATGGTTGGAATTCTGAACTGGTCTCTGTTGAGTATGATGCAAAAAATAAGAGGTATAGACCTTGGTCAGTACGGACAAATGCAGTTAATATTCATTTGGAAAGATCTGGTGAGACTGCTACAATTGATATCGATACCTCTGGTAGAATGTGGTTGGCGTCTGATGATGAAACAGAAGTCCACGTTCGGTGGAGTGACCAGCCATATACTGAATGGAGTGAGCCGATAACAATTGCTTCTAACATAACTCGTGATGATATTTGTGCGATAACTTCCTTCCCCAATGGAAATATGGGGATTCTTTGGTCAAATCAATTAACGAAGAGATTTGGATTTAGATTACATGATAATAATTCAAGTCCCGATAATTGGTCGGCTGATGAAATACCTGCTGATGGTTCAGCAATTTCCTGGAAAGATGGAATGGCTGATGATCATTTAAATATTGCAGTTGCTTCAGACGGTACTTTATACGCTGCTGTTAAAACAAGTTATGATACTGAAGGTTATCCGCTTATTGCACTACTTGTACGACGACCTTCGGGAAAGTGGGATAAACTCTATAATGTTGACGATGAAGGCTCACGTGGTATCGTACTTCTTAATGAAAAGAAGAACTGTGTTATGGTTGTATATTCCTCCTATAGAGATCATAAGATTATTTGTAAGAGTTCGGATACAAAACAAATATCGTTTGGAGTACGCCAAATCCTTATGAATAGTATTCATGGAATAAAAAGCATTAACAATGTAACGAGTACTAAGCAGAATATTAATGATGAGTTCGTGATAATGGCTTCTGAACCTGGCTATGCTAGAAGTGTAAAGATGAGATATTCTAAATAGCTAAAATTAGCGGATCATTTATTATTGTTACAGTGATAGAGTTAAAAAAAATATAATAAATATGGATAAACATGGCTAGAGTAAAATTAATACTTCCGGAGAAATTTAACTTCTCAACCTTTATTGATGTTCGGATTACTGATATTAATTATGGTGGTCATCTTGGAAACGATTCGATTTTGGGTATTATACACGAAGCAAGAATTAGGTTTTTAGCTGATAAAGGTTTTTCAGAAAGTGATATCGATGGCATTGGAATTATTATGGCAGATGCGGTGATTCAATATTCTTCTGAAGGATTTTACGGAGATAGACTTAGAATTGAAGTTACTGCAGATGAATTTAATAATAAGGGGTGCGATATATTTTATCGTTTAACAAATGATAATACTGGTAAGATAATTGCAAAGGCAAAAACCAATATTGTGTTTTATAATTACTCAACAAAGAAGGTTGAAAGAGTACCTGAAGTATTCTTGAATGCATACAATAAATAGTTTAAAAGAAAAGTAAAAGGATTATTGTGAAGAAGAACATTGTTGTAATTGGTGCTGGTAGTGCATCATTTGGACTTTCTACTTTAGGGGCTATACTTAGAACACCGGAATTGAAAGGTTCAGAACTTCGATTAATTGATAAGAATGAAGAGGGACTAAAAACAATAATAAAGTTAGCCGAGAAAGCTAATGATGAATGGGGAACTGATTTCGTAATTAAAAGCAATACGCAAAGGAGAGAATTATTAAAAGATGCAGATTTTATTATTACATCAATTGCTGTAGATAGAGAAAAAACGTGGGCAATGGATAGGGAACTAGGATTGAAGTATGATATAAACCATTATGCTGAAAATGGTGGTCCGGGTGGATTTATGCACACAGCACGAAATGCAGCTCAGTTCATGCCTATCTTGGGAGACATAAAAGAGTTTGCTCCAAATGCTTTACTTCTTAATTTTACGAATCCAGTTCCGCGTATCAGCCGCTTGGCTCATCACTACTATGGGATTAACACAGTTGGTATTTGTCATCAAATTACTTTTGGATATATGCAAGTCGGCGTAATCCTTTCCGATGTATTAGGAATAGAGGTACCGGAAAACTTTGTGTTTCGTTGGTTTGATGAGTTTGAGAATCATCGAACATATACTATTGGTGAGCAAGTAATGGAAAAAGTTCATATTACTGCAGCGGGAATAAATCATTTTACATGGATGCTATCATTGACTGATCGACAAACCGGAGAGGACCTTTACCCGCTTTTCAAAGAACGGTTAAAAACTCATAACCCGGAGTTTGAACCTTTTTCTCGAGCATTGTATAATACGTTTCATCTTTACCCGATAACGGGTGATAATCATTTAATAGAATATCTTCCATATACGCACAACGTTCACCGTAAAACTTGGGATCGATATGATATCCAGATGTATCCATTGGGTGAAGCGGGAGAGTTACGTGATAACATGTGGAACGATATTCATGCAATGGTATCTGGTAATAAATCAATTGATATTCTGAAGGAAATTCACTCTGAACATGCTGAAGAGATCATTGCCGGAATAGTAGCGGATAAAAACATGAAAGATGATGCAGTCAATATTCCTAACAAAGGGTTTATTGCCAACTTACCAGATGACAGCATTGTTGAAGTACCCGGTATTATTGATGCATCTGGAGTTCATGGCGAGAGTGTTGGAGAATTGCCCGAACCGATTGCAGAACTTAGCCGACGTGATATCAAGATTGCAGAACTTACGGTTGATGCGGTTTACCATGGTGATAGAGATTTGGCACAACAAGTTCTGGCACTTGATCCGATGATAGATGATTTGGATGTTGCAAAGAAAATGCTTGATGAATTTTTGGAAAATCAAAAAGAGTATTTACCACAATTTTATAAATAAAAGAATTGTATTCTTTCAGTGTATGGCAGATTGCTTGCAATCTGCAAGTAAGTGTAAAAAATGATTTTAAATGAAGAGTGAAATAACTGGTTTAATAAAATAACATTTGTAGGAAATAGCCATGTTAATGGGAATTGATTATTTTATAATTATTGCATACATGATTGGGATGATGGGGTTAGGATATTACTTTAAAAAGTTTATCACCTCATCAGATGATTATTTTATCGCAGGAAAGTCTCTTCCGTTCTGGGCAATAGCAATGTCGCTGATTGTTTCTGATATTGGTGCAGTAGATTTTGTTGGTACAGCTGGCCAAGCTTATCGCTATGGAATTGTAGTTGCAAATTTTGACTGGCTTGGCTCAGTACCGGGAATGATAATCGCTGCATTCATCTTTATACCGTTCTATTGGAGGAGTGGTATTTATACTATCCCGGAATATTTAGGAAGGCGTTATAATCAATGGGCACAATTGATCGCCTCCATCACTTGGATATTGTTTTATACTTTTGGTCTTGGTGTTACATTCTGGGCAAGTGGGGTGATGCTTAATACACTTATGGGTTGGCCTGTTTGGCTGTCAATAGTTATTACCGGTATTGTAGTTGGGTTTTATACTGTCTCCGGAGGTTTATCTGCTGTTGTAATGACAGACGTTGTCCAAATGATAATCATGTTCATCGGTGGTGGTGCTATGGTATTTCTTGGGATGAATCATGTAGGTGGATGGGAAGGATTGGTTGACAAAGTTGGAGCAATGGGAGATCAGTTCAGCAACCACTTTGAACTAGTTTTACCATCCGATACAGATACGCCATATCCATGGACTGGAATATTGTTCGGACTGACTTTTGTGATGGCTAATGCTTACTGGATTGGTAATCAAAGTATTGTTCAGCGTTGCCTTGCGGCAAAAAGTGAATGGCATGCAAAGGCAAGTCTGCTGTTGGGTGCAGTATTAAAAATGTTTATTCCTGTACTAATAATATTCCCAGGACTGATTGCAGTTGTTACAAATCCAGGATTGGAAAACGGTGATCAGGCAGTACCAATGTTGATTCGTAATTTTATTCCTCCGGGGTTATTGGGTTTGCTATTTGCAGCATTTTTTGCAGCTTTAATGTCCACAATTGATTCCACATTAAATTCTACCGCAACATTGTGGACAAATGATATCTACAGAAAGTATATTAAAAAGGATGTATCAGACAAACATTATCTTAAAACCGGAAAAGTTACTACAATTGTAATTCTGGTTTTAGCAATGATGACTTCTCCAATTACTGATACATTTCCAGGTATATATGTTGCTATACAAACTTTGCTTTCGTTTTTTCAGGGTCCTATTTTTGCGGTAATATTATTGGGTATGCTTTGGAAACGAACGACTCAGTGGGGAGGACTTTTTGGTTTAACAGGTGGAATTATACTTTCATTATTACTTTATCTTTTCAAAGAATCAATCTTTACAATTAAAGATCCCTTTCTTTATGTTTCTTGGTGGTCATTTGTAGGAGCATTAATTATCACATATTTTATTTAAATTTTTACAACTCCATGGCCATTAGAAAAATTAAAAGGATTAGTTTATAATATATCTGATAATTATTAGGAATACTTATGCTAAACTTTGATTGGGCAAACGGAATATCAACAGATACAGCAAAAGGCATTATCATTGGGTTGTTTTTTGTAATAGGTGTTGCTGTTTTATTTTTACCTAAAAAATATATTTATGCCGGAGTTGAAGAACCACACTGGTATCACAATCTTAAACTTTGGGCAATTACTGCTTTGGTGATAATAGCTTGTACATATCTTTATTTTTAACTATAAAGGAATCCTTATTAGATAGTTTATGAATAATTCAGAACCAAGAATAATTACAAGACGTCACTTTATTAATCAGCTAATAATTTCTGGAGCTGTTTTAGCTAATGGTAGTCTTTTTAGTAATTCAATATTTGCTGATTTAGGGAATACTTCAGTACGACGCTTTCATATTAGTTTACAAGCTGAAGCATGGTTAAAGAATCCAGAACTTATTAAGATAATGAAAAATGCTGGAATTACCGATATTTGGATGGAGTCATATTTACAAGGTAAGTGGTTTCATACTCCAAGGGAACTGAGACAGTCAGCGGAATATTTGATATCAAAAGGGTTTAATCCTCATGTTTTAACGGTTCCTTTAGGACATCCAGGAAATGCGATTGATCCTTCAGATGAATCTTGGGCTAAGAAAAAGCAAACTTGGAAGAATGCTTGTGATTTTGATGGTAAACTATACTCTGGTACTTCAATTCATACACCAGTCCTAGAAGATAACATAAAAGCAAATAAGCTATTTGCTAATGAAGGGTTTGACATTCTTTTCCTTGATGATGATTTTCGATTAGCAAAATATCCGGGTAAAATTGGAGGTTGCTTTTGTGATGAATGTAAAAATGACTTTTTAAATAAATATAATTATTCCTCTATAGAATGGGAAATACTGATTGAAGCTGTGAAAAATAGAGAAGCGTCAAAAATTCTTCGTTCATGGATAGATTATATTTGTACTAAGGTGTATGATATGTTTAGTTCATTAAAAAAAGCAACACCGCAAATGGAAATAGGAATAATGGTAATGTATCTCGGTGCAGAAAAAGCCGGAATAGCCCTTGATAAATATAATAATGTGCCTTTTAGAGTTGGTGAGTTAATGTTTAATAATAAAAGTTTTGGTAAAATTAAGAGTAAAACAGATGAATTATTCAGTTCACTTTTTCATAGAAGATTTGTGGAACCGGAGTTGGCTTATAGTGAAACGACAACCTATCCGGAAGATGCTCTTTCAGCGAAAAACATGGCTGCAAAACTTGCAATATCTTTATTATCGGATGTTCGTAACACAATGTTTATGAGTGGAATCAACGCTTTCCCAATTAATTATTGGAAAACTCTTGCTCCTGCCATGAAGAAGAATGCTAATATTCATAAAGAAATTGCAGGACATAAACCAAATGGTCCATTTAAACATTTTTGGGGTTGGGATAGCAGAATAGTTGGGATGGACAAACCTTTCAGCTTATTTCTTGCATCAGGTATTCCTTTTGAAGTGATAGATAAAGTTTCTAGTGATGGATGGATATTTCTCTCAAATGAAGATGCTAAATCTGTAGTAGAAGGAAGAATATCTGCGAAAAACAAAAACCTTGTTGTTCGGAATAAAACAGAAGCAACTTGCGATGTTTTTATACGGATGGTTGAAAATCTTGAGGATATTTTCATTTTCAAAAAACGTATAATTCCAACACTTAAAAATATTCCTTATGTTGAAGAAGAAGTTCCTGTTATATTTGCTTGGTATCCAACCGCTGGGAAAGCTTTATTGTGGAATGTAAATGAACAGAAGCAAAACTATAATATAAAACGTGATGGAAAAGTTATTTATTCGCAAACTATTGAAGGTTTGGATTTTGCGTTAATTCCAAATTTATAAAACGTATAAATTTAAAAAGATTTTGAATAAGAGGATAAAAGGAGAATGAATATAAAGATAAAGATTCTAAACCAATTCTACATATATGTTTTAACAAGCTTAATGATTCTTCCAGCTTGCTCAACGGAAGAACAACCATCAACAGACTCTAATGATCGTCCTCATATAATTAAATTAGGAACAATTGATGTTGATTTAGTTGAAACAACACCTATTGTTTTTAACAATAAGGTTTATCGTTTTGAATATGTGCGGCAAGGTTACTGGAATAATAAAACTGGAGATTCGTATTTTAGGTTTGTAGAGCATAAAAGCGGTCAACTAACAAAATCCTTTGCTAAGGGATTTCACCTTGGAAGTGCTTTTGTTGATGATGGTACTGTATATGTGACTGCTGTTGATACTTGGGATGGAGAACGTATCTTTGTTTTTGCTTCAAAAGATCTGGAAAATTGGAAATCATGGCAAGCCTTTGAATTATCTGGTTTCGGAATATTTAATACATCATTAACAAAAGCGGAAAATAAGTATGTCTTGATGTTTGAAATTGGAAAGCCAAAGGACAAAACCGGAGTGCGTTTCACTGCAAACTTTGCTACCTCAACAGATTTGAAAGAGTGGAAGGTATTACCATCAGAGTATAATTATGCGAAAGATCGTTATACTGCACCCCACTGTTTGCGTTATATTAACGGTTATTATTATAATTTTTACTTGGAGGAACATAACGGTTATGAGATGCGAGTTGTTCGTTCTAAGGATTTAATTCATTGGGAGTCTAGCCCATTAAATCCGGTGTTATATGCTTCAAAAGCAGATAAACAAATTTTTAATACTAAGCTTACTGAAGATTTAAGAAATAAAATAATAAATGCTGAGAATATCAATAATTCAGACATCGATTTTTGCGAATTTAATGGAAAATTGATTATTAATTATTCATGGGGAAACCAACAGGGTAAGGAATTCTTAGCAGAAGCATTTTATGAAGGTACATTAAAACAATTTCTTGAAGGATGGTTTAATAAATAAAATTTTCAACTAGTCTGATAATTAAAGAAAATCTTTAAAAAGTGTTTTTTGTTTGTATATAAATAATGAAAGTATTACTGTGGTTAAACTCTTACTTATTATTATAACCACTGAAAATTATAATACGATAAATTACAATCTTGAAAAAAGGAAGAGATAATGAAAAGGAGTTTGTTTCTCATTATAATAATCCAAACAGTCTTTATTTTTATAAGTTGTAATACAGAAGATAAAATTTTGAATCAAAGTAGTTTTAATAAAATTGGATTAACCAGATTAGAATATAACAATCCTGGACTGCTTGTAGATTTGGATGTTGGTTTTAAAAGTGTTCCTATGCCATTGGATTTTGATGGTGATGGTGATTATGATTTATTAATTTCCGAATCTGGATGTTATGCGGAATCCGGCATATTTTATTTTGAAAATATTAGTGGTAATGTTGAAATGCCTGTCTTTAGATACGGTATGAAAGTTTCAACAGAACGTTTTAGGTTGGGATATGACGGTGCATTTTTTGAAGTATCTGAAGTTAATGGTCATATTCATATTTTAACTCCTGATAGAGTTGGAGAAAAACTATTAATATATAAAGATGTTCCTCAAAATGTTTTTTGGGATGATAACGAAATTAAACTGTCTACTAAAGGACCTAACTTACTTCCGCAAAACAAACATAGCTATTGGAAATTAATTGACTTTGATGGAGACGGGATTCATGATTTACTTTGTTTTGCAAAGGTATTGTTTTTCTTAAAAAATACTGGGACTGATGAAAATCCAAAATATGATGAACCTAAAGTAATTAAGATGGAAAATGGTGCAGTAATGGGTAAAGATATTTTATTAACGTCTACTATTGCAGATTATGATAATGATGGTGACCTGGATTATATTGGAGTAGGTTTATTTTCTGATTTTATTTATTTTGAAAATATTGGTTCACCTCAAAAGTATAAATTTAAATCTGGTAAACAACTTGTGTATGATAATGAACCTATACAAATGGTCTCAAAATATGGTTATACAACAAAAGCAAAAGCTATTGATTTTAATAATGATGGATCTGTTGATATTATTTCCGGTGATGAAGATGGAAAAGTTTCGTTCATAAAGAATACCGGAAAAATTATTAATGGTATTCCACAATTTATGCAACCAAAATTTTTTCAACAAGAAGCAAAATTTGTAGATTTCGGGGCACTAACTGCGCCGCGAATTTTCGATTGGGATGGTGACGGTAAGGATGATATTATAAGCGGTAATGGAATTGGAAATATTGGATTTATTAAAAATATAAGTAACGATGAACTTAGATTTGCCAAACCCGAATTACTTAAATCTCAAGGGGAAGAAATACTTTTATTACCTGAAGGTGCAAATTGGGGGTACACAACTATTGATGTAGGCTATTGGAATGAAGATAGTTTGCCGGATATTTTAGTCAATAACTTTAATGGGAATGTTGTATGGTTTGAAAATATTGGTACAAAAACAAATCCGGAGCTAGCAGCAGCTAAGCCAATAGAAGTTCAATGGAAAGGAGAACCACAAAAACCGGAATGGGTTCCCGGAAAGATAAATGGAAATAACCTTCTTGCACAGTGGCGTACTTCTCCTTTCATTATGGATTTTAACAAGGATGGACTTAATGATCTTGTAATGCTCGATTATCAAGGATACCTGGCAGTATTTCTTAGATACAAAAAAGATGGAAATCTTTTACTCTTGCACCCACAACGTAATTTTATTTATTCTTCCGGAGAACCTATTTTATTAAATCAAAGAGAAGGTAGCAGTAGTGGAAGATTAAAAATAACATTCGCTGATTGGGATGGAGACGGTTTAGAAGATTTGGTTTTCTCCTCTAAACCAGCAGTTGATTGGATGAAAAATTTGGGAATGAGAAACGGTAAAATGGTGTTGCAATATATGGGACGTGTAATTTCCAAAACTCTTATGGGACATACTGATGGTCCTGTAGTTTCAGATTTTAATAAAGACGGAATCCCTGATCTTTTAGTTGGCACAGAAACAGGGGTCTTTTATTATTGGGAAAGGGATAATATTGATATTACTACAACAATGACAACAACCGGAAAACAAAAACCGGCAAATTATAAGTATTTTAAAAGATAAAAGTTATATATAAATAAAAATTACCTATTAGTCTGCCAGAGAATTAGGATTATCATCATTCGGAATAGGTTTAGGAATCTCAATTCTTTGATAATATATGAGTGTAAATAGATGCTGAAATAAAGAACCTGTTGCAGAACAGATAAGAACTTGTCATTTCGAATCCCAACGTTTTTGGTTGGGTGAGAAATCTATTAGTTTTTGAGATATCTCAATCGCAAAAAACACTCATTTCGATATGACATTATTAATATTTTTAGTGGAATTTTAGTTCTGCAAAATGTTCATAAATTCTAAAATATGCTTATGAGTTATAAATTACATGAAAACATTATTAATTTTATTTCAAATTATATTATTCTTTTTCAGTTCATTATTTGCACAACAAACCGAAATATTATTCCTTTCCGGTGAAGATGCTGATGCTCCAGTAGATTGGGAATTCATGGTTTCCAATGGAATGAATGCTAACAAATGGACAACAATTTCAGTGCCTTCTAATTGGGAGCTGAAAGGTTTTGGTAACTATAATTACGGACTTGATAAGAATAAGTCGAATGAAATCGGCTATTATAAATACGAATTCAACGTTCTTAAAGAATGGGAAGGGAGACAAATAAATATTGTATTTGAAGGAGTAATGACTGATACTTATGTAAAAATAAACGGTAAATCAGCAGGGAATATCCATCAAGGTGGGTTTTACAGATTTGAATATAATATTACCGACTTACTTAATTATGGTAAAGAAAATTTACTTGAGGTTACCGTACAAAAAGTTTAATCAAACAAAAGTATTGAATTAGCCGAAAGAAGAGGTGATTATTGGGTCTTTGGTGGAATATATCGACCTGTATATCTAAAAATTATGCCACGGGAGCACATTGTAAGAACTGCAATTGATGCAAAAGCGAATGGAGATTTTATAATTGATGTTTATTACAATAATATTAAAACAGCAAATAAAATTGAAATTGAAATATTAGAAAATAACGGAAATCAGTTAGGAAATACAATTTCAAAAGAAATCAATGTTACTTCTAAATCAGTAAAATTGTTCTCTAAAGTAAAAGGACAAAAAAACTGGACAGCTGAAACACCCAATCTTTATTATGTTGATATTTCTCTCAAAAAAAATAATAAATTAATACACAAAATTCGGGAAAGATTTGGTTTTAGAACGTTTGAGGTTAGAAAAGATAAAGGCATGTATCTTAACAATATACGGATAATACTTAAAGGAATAAATAGGCATACTTTTGAGCCTTCACTTGGCAGAGCTTTTAGCAGGAAACAATGTTTAGATGATATAAAATTGATAAAACAAATGAACATGAACGCTGTTAGGATGTCTCATTACCCGCCTGATACATATTTTCTTGATCTTTGTGATGAATATGGA
>JAJRZB010000442.1 GCA_024275455.1 Bacteroidota bacterium
GGATTTAGATAAATAATGTTTTATGAAATAAAGGAAATTAATGAAATCGTTTAATGAATTAGGAATAGAAAAAAATATAATTAAAGCTCTTGAAAGTTTAGGGTTTGAAAACCCAATGCCGGTACAGGAAGAAGTAATTCCAAAATTACTTGAAGATAATCCGAAGGATATAATTGCTTTGGCACAAACCGGAACCGGTAAAACAGCCGCATTCGGAATTCCGCTTATTCAAAACTCAAATGAAAAAGCAGGCAAGGTTAAATATTTAATTTTGAGTCCGACCAGAGAGTTGTGTTTACAAATTGCAGATGATTTGAGAGACTATTCCAAATACAAAGAAAAGGTTAAAATTGCAGCAGTGTTCGGTGGTTCGAGTATAGAAAAACAAATTAAAGAATTAAAAAAAGGTGTTCATATTGTTTCTGCAACTCCAGGTAGATTGGTTGATTTAATAAACAGAAGAAAAGTTGATTTATCTCAAGTTGAAACTGTTGTTTTAGATGAAGCCGATGAAATGCTGAATATGGGATTTAGAGATGAGTTGGATGCAATAATTGACCAAACACCCAAAGAAAGAAACACACTGCTTTTCTCGGCAACAATGCCTAAAGAAGTTTATGCTATTTCAAAAAAATATATGAAGAAACCAATTGAAATAACAATTGGTAAAAAAAATGTTGGAGCTGTTAATGTAAGTCACCAAGCATATTTTGTGCATGCTAAAGATAGGTATTTGGCACTGAAAAGAATTGTTGATTTTTACCCTGAAATTTATGGACTGGTATTTTGCAGAACACGAAGAGAAACCCAAGAGGTTGCTGATAAACTTATAAAAGACGGCTATAATGCAGATTCGCTTCACGGCGATTTATCTCAGGCACAGCGTGATACGGTTATGAGTAAATTTAGAATAAAGCACCTTAAACTTTTGGTAGCAACAGATGTAGCAGCTCGTGGTTTGGATGTAGAAAATTTAACTCATGTAATAAATTATAACTTGCCGGATGAGCTTGAAATTTATACTCATAGAAGTGGAAGAACCGGAAGAGCAGGAAAATTAGGTACTTCAATTATTATTGCCAATTTAAGAGAAAAAAATAAAATTGGACTTATTGAAAAACAATTGGGTAAAAAGTTTGAGATTCTTTCAGTTCCTTCCGGAAAAGAAGTGTGTGAGAAACAATTATTCCATCTGATTGACAGAATGGAAAAAGTGGAAGTAGATCATACTCAAATTGATTCTTTTCTTCCGGAAATTAAGAAAAAATTAGAGTGGTTGGATAGAGATGAATTAATTAAGAAGTTTGTATCTGTTGAATTTAACAGATTTTTAGATTATTACAGAAACACACCCGACTTAAATGACCCGGAAAGAAATCGGAAATCAAAAACCGGCAGTCGAAATTCTGAGAACTTAACAAGATTTTTCTTAAACCTTGGTAAAACCGATAATATCAAACCTACTTCTGTAATTGGAATGATTAAAGATTATTCCGGTATTAAAGATATTGAAATTGGAGAGATAGATATTCTACAGAATTTCTCGTTTTTCGAAACAGATTCTGCTTATGACGAAGATTTACTTAAAGGATTTACCGGAAAGAAACTTAAAAGCAGGAAAATAATTCTGGAAATCGCTTCTGCAAAAGTCAAAGATAAAAAGAAACCGCGAAGAAACACAAAATCTTTTGGAAGCAGCAGGAGAAAAAATAAACTTAGAACAAAACCGAGAAGAAAGCGTTAACTAATGTTTCTTCTTTTTAGGTTTATAACCAATTCTGTGAAATGGGTTAACAATACTGGTAGCAACATTTTTTAAATGGGAATTTATTCTTTTTAATTGCCTTATATAAAGAGCTAATGCAACAGCGCTTCCGCTTTTAATTTCTTTGTCTTCATTATGCATTAGAGCCATTAAAATTTCATCACTTTCTCTGCTAACCCATTTGTATTCTTTAATAATCTTAGTGGCTAATTCCTCATCAGCTGCTTTAAAAGCTTTGATTGTTTTTTCAAAATTTTCTGCAACGGCAGTTTCCATTTTTGCAACTTTTTCATCAAATAATTTTGAACTTAATTTTTCAGGATGACCTTGTGCAATTTCCACAATGTTTTTAGTTAAGTCCCCAATTCTTTCCAAATCAATTACAATATTTACAAGCACAAGATCGGATGAAAGTGTTTCTGTACCCGACATTGCCAAGTGATTAAATACATCTTTTCTAACTTCCCGCTGAAATTTATTTACTGCAATATCTTGGTCGTTTATATCAAAACTAACTTGGTTTGTTTCTGTATGCCTTAGAACATTAATAGCCTCTAAAAACATTTCATGAGTTAAATCTAACATTTCAAATGATCTTTTATAAGCTCTGTCTAAAAGACTATCA
>JAJRZB010000443.1 GCA_024275455.1 Bacteroidota bacterium
CGTTGTAGCCAATCAAAGCAAAACCAACACAATAATTATTCATAGTAACAAAACAAGGTTGCGGCTGACAATACTACTATAAATAATTAGATTTTATTAATTTGTTTTCATATCTTTATAATCAGTTCTTAGCTGACAAATGAATTATGAAAAATAAATCTATCTCAACCCAATCTAATGCAATCCTATCATTCTTTAACGAAAGAAATTTACATTGCTTTGATATTAACCTTGCGAAAAAAGCACTTCGGTACTCTACTGATAGTGCATTAAGAGAATTACTCAGTGATATGGTTCGCAGAGGACTTTTGATGAGAGTAAAAAGAGGGTTGTATTACGTAATTCCTTATGAACAAAATCCGGAATCATTTATGCCTGATTGGCATTTGTTAGCTGAATATTTAGTGCAAGGTGCAGATTATTATATCGGATATTATTCAGCTTTACAAATACACAACTTAATTACGCAACCATCCCTAAAAGAACAAATTGTAGTTTCAAGACAAATAAGACCATCAACAATTAAAATAAAAGAAGTACCGTTCCAATTTATTTTTCATAATAAAAAACATTTTTTCGGATCAAAAAAAATATGGATTGATAATTATCATAAAGTTCTTTGTTCTGATCTTGAAAAGACAATAATTGATTGTTTGTTTAAACCCGATTATGCAGGTGGTATTGTTGAAATTGCGCGTGCATTGTATTTGTCTCGTGATAAAATTAGATTTAATATTCTATTAGAATATGTAAACAAATTTAATTCTCAAGCTGTTTTAAAGCGTCTGGGATTTCTTTTAGATACATTGGAAATTGAAACAGATATTATTAGCAATCTGCAAAAGATAAAAACAAACTCATTGGTTCTTTTAGATACAGAACTTACGAAAAGCGGCAAAACAATTACAAAATGGAGCATTCGGCAAAACATTGAAACGGAAACAATTAAAGAAGCAATTTACACATGATAAAACCCGGAGAAATACAAAAGAAAGCCAGAGCTGTTGGAGTTAGAGATCAGCAAATTGAAAAAGATTATATTTTATCCTGGATATTACAAGGAGTTGCTTTCCATAATATACTTTCCAAAATTATTGTCTTTAAGGGTGGAACCGTTTTGAAGAAAGTTTATTTTGAGGATTATCGTTTTTCAGAGGATTTGGACTTTACATTATTAAATTACAGCATATCTAACGAACAAATATTTGATTTCTTTAATGAAACCTTTGAGTATGTACGTGAAGAAGCCAATATCCCGTTAGAAATTTTAGAGAAAAATGAACATACTGACGGCGGAATAAATTTCTACATAAGTTACGTTGGTCCGCTTGGTGGAACGGGAACAAACAAACGTGTAAAAGTTGATATCTCCAGAAGTGAAAAACTTCAATTTGCTCCAAAAGATAAAAGCATTTTGCTTTCATACTCTGACCAAGAAAAGCATAAACTGCTTTGCTATTCACTTGAAGAAATTCTTGTTGAAAAAATACGGTCTGTTATGCAGCGAATGCAGGCAAGAGATTTTTATGATATTTGGTATTTAACGGAAGTTGCCGGATTGGAAACAGCTTTTTACAAAAATGAATTTATTGCAAAGTGTAAAAGTAAAGAACTTAACCCGGCAGATTTTTCAACTAAATTAGAACAACGATTACCACAATATAAAGCACGCTGGCAAAAATCTATGAAAGACCAAATAAAAAATTTGCCGGAGTATGATCAAGTGGAAAGAGAAACGATAAGACATTTAAGAAAATTAAAAATATAAGAGAAAATATGTCCAAGAAGCAATAAGAATTGTGAATGAAGACATGATTAAAACAACTTAGTAAAATAGAAACTTAGCAGCAGAACCCAAAATTAAATATAAAAAAAAGAGAAATAAGTGATGTATAATTACTGGCTACAACAAAAGCTATAAGCAATAACTGAAAAACGCTACGGCTCTCATAGCCAAGACTGTTAAAAATCACAATCATAAAATAAAACAATTTGAAACACTTCAAAGACATACAAAATTTAAATAAGCTTTATAATGTTGATATTAAGCATCCGCTGATTGATATTCAAAAGTATGAAGATGCAAAGAGTGAAAACTTACTAAAAAACGAGCCGATTAGTTTTGATTTTTACAAAATTTCATTTGTCAAAAATTTCAATGGATTTATTCAAATTGGTAATACTAAATTTGAAGGAGAAAATGGAATTTTACATTTCGTAGAACCCGAGCAAGTTTATACATGTAACTCAACTAATCCTTGGGAAGGCTTTCAAATACTTATTCATCCGAAAATTTTTAATGAATATCTAAGTTATAAAAGTATAAATTCTTACGATTTCTTTTCCTATGAAGTTAACGAATCATTACTATTAAATGAGGAAGAAGAAAATACAGTAAGTCTATTAATGGAGATGGCCTGGAGTGAATTTCATAATAAAAAAGACACGTTCTCTATACCAATTATATTATCGTATATAAGTACTTTACTTAATTTAACCGATAGATTTTATGCCCGTCAATTTGATACTCGAAAAAAATTATGCAATCAGCTTTCAAAAGATTTTTTTCATTTACTTAAAACTTATTATTCCAAAAGAACAGATATTGAAATCCAACAACCAACAGTACAGTTTTTTGCAAATAAATTAAACGTTACACCTAATTATTTAAGCGACACAATTAGGCATCATTCCGGTAAATCAGCATTAACCGTTATTCACGATTTTGTAATTGAAGAAGCAAAAATTCAACTTAAAACTACAAATCTAACTGTTTCCGAAATTTCATATAAATTAGGATTTGAATATCCAAACTACTTTTCAAAGTTGTTTAAACGAAAAACAAATCTGTCACCTTCCGAATACAGAAAATCAGTAAAAAGTATCTAAGTTCCCTTTATTTGTCCTCGCTCTAATTTATTGTTTTATTTTAACTTTGTACTGTCAATAAGATATACAACAAAAAAAGGAATAACTAAAAATGAAAAATTTATTCATTCTTGTCGCAGTAATATCGGTAATAGCTGTTTCCTATAAAACAATAGACACTTCCAGCAAAGGTGACGGTAACATTAAATTATCTGATGCTATTACAATTGAAGGCATAGCACTAAACCCTGAAGGAATAGAGTTTAATAAAAATAATAATACATTTTTCTTGTCTTCGCTTAACGCAGCTCCAATAATTAAAGTCAATCTTGATGGAACTTATAAATCTTTTACGAGTGGTGAAAAATTTCCATTATCTACTGCAGGTCTTCAAATCGATTACAAACGGAATAGACTTTTGGTAGCCGGGTTTAACGGTACGGAACTGATGGATAAGGATCCCGTGACTAAGGGAACCGCATATTTGAGGGTTTATAATCTTGAAACCGGGGTTATTGAACAAGACATTAACTTATCTTCTTTGGCTCCCGATGCAAATGCATATTTTGCAAATGACATTGCAGTGGATAACGACGGTAATGTTTATATATCTGATTGGTATGCGAGAGTAATATATAAAGTAGATTTGGATGGAAATCCTAGTATTTTTTGGAATAATAAAACAGGAATACCAAGCGGACCAAATGGATTGGATTTTCATTCTGATGGATATCTATTGGTTTCTATACTCAGTGTAAACGATAAAGGACTTTATGCAGATTACGGTTTAGTTAAAATTCCAGTAAATGATCCTAAATCAGCTAAAATTGTAAATATTTTAAATTCCGGTTTTACTGGTTTTGACGGAATGGTTATTAACTCTAAGGGAAATGTTATTGGCGTAACGAATGATGGAACATCTCCAGGAGGAAATATGTTAATTGAATTATCGGGAAAGAATGATTGGGATTCTGCTGAAGTAATAAATTCCAAAAGGATAACTGCAAGTACAACTGTAGCAGTAACACCTGACAATAAGTATTATGTAATTAATCAAGATTTTTCAAATAACTTTGCAAAAACCTGGACAATAGAACAAATCGAATTTTAGATTTTAGATTTAGTTTACAAACTTTGTTTTGCAAATCACAAGGCAATATACTTAAAACTCGATGAGGCAATTACGCTCATCGAGTTTTTTTATATCAAAGAATAAGAAGATATAAGAAACTATATTAACCCAACTCGGGAAATTGGAAAACTACATTTAAGAAATAAGTAAGAATAACAAAACACCTACAAAATATATAGTAGTGGCTAAAAAAGTGTAAGCATCAAAGTTTCTGTTTTTTTGTAACTTTTTAATTAATTTAAAAGTTAGTGAATATTTAGTAGCCACTACTCATATAAACCGCTATAACACATTAGACATCCAAAGGATTTATGAAAATGAAAGTAATATTAAAAATAATTAAAATTCTGCCAATCATCTTTTTAGGGAGTTTATTAGCTTGTAATAATAATCAAAAACAAAAGAAAAAAACTGAAATCAAAACAAATGGAATTATTATGTATTGAAATATTGAATTTACATCGCAAGAAGCAATACTTAGAGGAAGGCTCTATTTACCTGAAAACAGATCGAAAAATATTCCCGTAGTTATTATGGCACATGGATTTACAACTACCATTAACGGGATGATAGCAGATAAGTATGCTGAGAGATTTAGAGAATCGGGCTTTGCGGTGTTATTATATGATCATAGGAATTTTGGTATAAGCGACGGCGAACCGCGCCAGGAACTCAACTTTTGGGTTCAGTCCAGAGGTTATATAGACGCTATCGATTTTGTAATTACCCAGCCTGAAATTGATACTACAAAAATAGCTGTTTGAGGTGCAAGCTTAAGTGCCCGAGAAGCGTTTCTTGTCGGTTCGGTAGATGAGAGAATAAAAGCGATAGTAAATCAGATTCCGGCTTATGGAGATGAGTTTCCTACTGAGGACAAAAATGGCAGGTTATACTCTTTCGCGAAAAATACACTGTTAAGAGAACGCATATTGGATTTACCTCATACAGTAAGCGAACAAATGCCGATTGTTTCATCCGATCAAATCGGCACGCCCTCGGCTTTAACAGAATTAACGGCATATCGTTGGTTTATTGAATATGGCGGACGTTTCGGTACAAACTGGAAGAATGTTGTTTCGTTTTCAAATATTGAAACGCCGGAGACTTTTCATATAGGTCAATGTGCCCCTCATTTAAAGGCACCAATACTTATGGTTGTTGCTGCAAATGACGAAATGTCCGGGGCAAACACTGATGTTACAAAAACAATATTTGATATGATTACACAGCCAAAAGAATGGGTTGATATTGATGGTGGACATTTCGGCTTATTGTATTATCCAAGTCCGATTTTTGAGAAATCAAGCAATGCGCAAATAGATTTTCTTAAAAAATATTTAGATTAAGAATAACGTGTTACAACAAAAAATATATTGCATACCGCAAATAGTTGTAGATACAAACATAGATATTAATAAACATTTGGTTAAATTAAAAATGCGGAAGGAATAACAAAAAGTTAATAATTGATATAATTTATACTGGTTTTATTCCACACTAAGTTTATTTTATAATTCCAGGCAGATTTCTCAGCAAATATTCACTTCATAAAACTTAAGTATAAAACTTAATCTAAATTCCGTAATTCAGCAAATTAAAAACCTAATTTTGAATAGTAGTAACTTTATTAATGAATTTTATTTAGATAAACTATAATTGGAATATTGGAGTTAGAAAAAAAAGAAAACCGTTTTTTTAATTAAGAATCAGAAGCCGTTTATGTTAAACTTATTTGGAAAGATTTTATTATCTTGCAATGAAATATTGTTACTAAAAATAGGTTATTATGGGTAAATCGGAGAACAAAATCAGTATATTTCAGCGGATGTTAAATAGAACGGAACGAATTGGCAATGCTCTACCTCATCCTGCCACACTTTTTGCGATATTTGCTTTAACAGCACTTATATTTTCTACAATCGGTCACTATTTGGGGTGGGAAGCTATTCATCCAGGAACCAAGGAAATTGTAAAACCTGTTAATCTTTTATCTCATGATGGCATTCATCGTATTTTACTTGAAATGGTAGATAATTTTACCGGTTTTGCACCTCTAGGAATTGTACTAGTTGCAATGCTGGGTATTGGAATTGCCGAACACAGCGGACTGATCAATGCTATTATCCGGCTTCTGGTATTAAATTCCCCGAAACACCTACTGACATTTGTTATTGTTTTTACAGGTATATTATCTAATGTTGCATCGGATGTTGGATATGTTTTGTTAATACCGCTTGCCGGTGTAATTTTTCTTGCAGTAGGCAGGCATCCCATAGCAGGTATGGCAGCAGCGTTTGCAGGTGTATCAGGCGGATTTAGTGCTAATCTTGTGTTTGGAACTGTGGATCCTTTGTTGGCAGGCTTATCCCAGGAAGCCGCCAGAATACTCGATCCCTTATACGAAGTAAACCCAACTGCAAATTATTTCTTTATGGCAGCATCTACCTTTGTTATTGCTTTTACAGGAACATTTATTACCGAAAGGGTTGTTGAACCTAGGTTAGGTAAATATTCCGGAATAATTGAAGAAAAAGATAGTTCCTTTGATAAACTTTCTAAAAAAGAAAAAAAAGGATTGTTGATGGCTTTATTGGCTCTTATGGTTGTCACAATTATTATTCTTATTGGTATTATTCCCGCTGATGGTTTTTTTAGAGTAAGTGACGGAGGACTGCTTAGTTCACCTCTGATACGGGGAGTGGTTGCAATGTTGTTTATTACTTCTTGTGCAATGGGACTTGCATATGGTTTTGCTACTGGAACATTTAAAAATGACACAGATGTTATGAATGGAATGGCTACCTCTATGAAAACATTGGCTACTTACCTTGTTCTTGTATTTTTTGCTGCTCAATTTGTAGCTTATTTTAAGTGGAGTAATCTGGGAGTAATTTTTGCTGTTAAGGGTGCAAATGTTTTAATGTCGGCAGATATTGGACTTATACCTTTAATGATACTTTTTATCCTGCTTGCGGCAGCAATAAATATGCTCATGGGAAGTGCATCTGCTAAGTGGGCTATTCTAGCCCCAATTTTTATTCCAATGTTTATGATTATGGGATATACACCGGAACTATCTCAGGTTGTATATCGCATTGGAGATAGTGTAACTAATGTGATATCTCCTATGATGAGTTTTTTTGCTTTAATTATTGCTTTTGTACAGAAGTATGATCCGAAAGCAGGTATCGGAACAATAATTGCCACCATGGTTCCATATTACATTGCTTTTCTAATTGTATGGATTTTACTTTTAATTGTTTGGCTTATTTTTGATTTACCGCTTGGTCCGGGTGTAGGAATGCACAACTATATACCGACAAATTAAACAGAACTGGCAAATACTTTTGAACAAAAATTTTATCTGAACTTCTATAAAACAATACAAATAATTTATTGGAAGATCATATTAAAAGTTGACACTATATTAATTTGAATTTATTGTTTTAAGAATAAATAGGGTTTACTAAAATGAAAAATATATTCAAAAAATAAGATACCATAGAAATAATTAATCGTATTGAAAAATTAAATCCAACCTCAAAACCACTCTGGGGAAAAATGAATGTGTCCCAAATGTTAGCCCATTGTAATGTTACTTACGAAATGGTATATACTGATAAACATCCCAAACCGGGACCATTTATGAGGTTTATTTTGAAAACAATTATAAAAAAAACCGTTGTAAGTGAGAAACCGTATAAAAAGGATAATAAAACTGCACCTCAATTTATAATAAAAGAAGATAAAGATTTTGACTTGGAAAAAAAACGTTTAATTGACCATGTTAATAAAACATTAGAATTAGGCGAAAACTATTTTGATGGGAAGGAATCAAATTCATTTGGAATTTTAACAAAGTCAGAATGGAATAATATGTTTTATAAACATCTAGATCATCATTTAAAACAATTTAGTGTATAACAAGGTATATTTTAAAAAAATATTAAAAAAGTGAAGAAAAAAAATATGTTTTTACAAAGTAAGTGTATTTGTTATATTATTTGAGTGTTAATTGTTTTCTATGAAACGGATATTAATTTAGAATAATTTTGTTAATGACAATAAAAATAATCATAGATTTGCTTTCCGAATAATAATTCTAAACTTCAAAAATCTTTACAAAAAGTTACTCCATTTATCATAATAATATTTTACTTTTAAAATATTATTTCATGCCCTAAAATATTTTTCTTGACTAAGACAGTAAATAATCGGATATTTACAACCAATTATATTATTTATACTATAAAACATTTTAGTTACTCTGATGAGTAAGTTTATTTTTACATTTTTTGTGTTATTTACCATATGGATTGGTTTTACAACTTCTCTTCAACCACAAGAAGTAATTACCGGATCAATTTTAAGTTTAATAATTACTTTATTTGCATATAAAACGTTTAGCAAAACTGCTCTTTCCTTTTTTCAACCAAAAAGATTGTTTAACATTCTAAAATATTTAGTTGTTTTTCTTATTGCACTTGTAAAATCAAATTTTGATGTTGCCAAACGAGTAATATCGCCAAGCTTACCTATAAATCCGGGAATTGTAAAATATAATACAAAATTAAAATCAGATATTGCCAAGGTTGTTCTAGCTAATTCCATCACTCTTACACCCGGAACTTTAACTGTTGATATAATTGATGATGCTCTGCATATACATTGGCTCGATGTAAAATCTAAAGAGCCGGATATTATTTTTAAAGAGATAGGTGAACAATTTGAAATTATTCTAAAGGAGATTTTCGAATGATCTTCTTTTTGTTTGTAATTATTCTCGCAATTATTTTTGCTGCCATCCGAGGTATAAAAGGACCCACTGCTTCCGATATAATCATTGCTCTTGATAACTTAACTATTATAATTACTGCAGGATTGGTATTGCTAAGTCTCTTTTTTGAACGATATATCTATTTAGATGTGGCTTTAATTTACGGTGTTCTTTCCTTTATTGGTGTACTGACTTTAGCAAGATATATTGAAGGCGGATTATAATGTTAAATATATTAGGGTACATATTAGTTTCAGTTGGAGTTGCATTCTTATTTTTAGGTGCTTTCGGAATATTTAGAATGCCGGATATTTATACCCGACTTCAAGCAGGAACAAAAGCAACTACCTTAGGCGCACTAGGCACCATTCTCGGTGTTGGATTAATTCAACCAGAATGGTTTTTAAAAACTTTAGTTATTGCAATATTTATTGCAATTTCAAATCCAATTAGTTCTCATGCCCTCGCAAGAGGAAGTTATAAAATCGGTCATAAACCTTTTATGAAAGATGACGGCGTAGATTCTTATTCCGAAGTAGAATTAAACGAAGGAGAAGAGTTTTGATTTGGCTATCGATACTTGTGTTTGTTTTATGTGTCGTTTTAATAGTTGCAGCATTATTCGCAATTATACAAAGAGATTTAATGTTAGCAGTTATAGGTACCGGAGCAGTAAGTGTTATTTTATCAATTTTATTTTTAATACTTCAAGCTCCTGATGTTGCTTTAACCGAAGCTGCTATAGGAATTGCCCTAACAACAATAATTTTTATTATTACTCTTAAAAAAACAACACGGTACGAAGAATGAGAAAAGTATTTGCAATATTGCTTCTTGGCATTTTCGGATATTATATTTTGAATACCGTATTAAACTTAGGTTTTGGCAATGAACCGGGAACTGTTGGTAAACATTATTTAGACTCAACAATAAATAATATCGGTTGTGTAAATACAGTTACATCAATTGTTGTTAGTTATAGAGGGTTTGATACATTAGGTGAAGTAACTGTCTTATTTCTAGCAGCCACAGGTCTCGGTGCAATTTTATATGATAAGAAAAGTAAGAAAAGAGAAATTCAGCATGCAAGTTTAATTGTCAGAGTCTCTTCTCAAATTTTTTATCCAATAATTGTATTGTTAGGGGCTTATGTTTTTGTTCATGGACATTTAACACCTGGTGGCGGTTTTCAGGGGGGAGCAATAATTGCTACCGGTGTTCTGTTAATGTTTATGTCTTATCGAACTTTTGAAACCAACCATAATATTCTAAGCTGGATAGAATCTTTAGCCGGAATACTTTTTGTTAGTATTGGATTTACTGGATTACTGTTGGGACATACATTTTTGGAAAATTTTCTCCCGCACGGAGTACCGAATGAGTTAGTAAGTGGCGGTATTATTCCAATTATTTACATAGCAGTTGGTTTTAAAGTCGGAGCCGAACTAACAACTTTGTTGGATAATATGTTAAAAACTATTAGGCAATAAAATCAAATGATTTATTACATAACTTCCGTATTATTAATTTTAATTGGCATGTACGCAGTACTTGTAAAAAAGAACTTGGTAAAAATTGTTATCGGGTTAACAATAATTGATGCAGGTGTTCATTTGTTATTAATTGCTATTGGTTATGTTCAAGATGCCACTGCCCCTATTTTTTCTACGGAATCTTTAACATCCGACAAAATGGTTGACCCTGTTCCGCAAGCATTGGTACTTACTGCAATTGTAATTGGTTTGGGTGTAACAGCAGTTGCATTAGCATTAATTATTAGGCTTTATGATCATCATAAAACTTTAAATATTAATAAAATCCGAAAGTTAAAATGGTGATGTAGCATGATTACAAATTTAACTCCCGTACACTATATTGCAATTCCTCTTTTGGCTGCCTTTTTGATTCCGCTTATTGGTAAGGTTTCCCGTAATGCAGTTAAATTTGTGCCCGGAATAGTTCTACTATATCTATCATATGTTTCTTTTCAATTATTTCCAATTGCATACAAACACCCGATTGTTGAAATAATAGCTGGTTGGAAACCTCCGTTTGGTATTACTCTTGTTTACGGTCCGCTTGCTGCTTTTCTTGTTTCAATGATTACATTAGTTGGATTTGTAATTTGGATTTATAGTTTCAGATTTATAATCCGCGAACCGATAGAAAAATATTATATGCTA
>JAJRZB010000444.1 GCA_024275455.1 Bacteroidota bacterium
ACCTCATCTAGCCAAACTCTGCCTAACTTTGCACGGTTGTGAATTTTTTTCGATTCTTCTGGTGATAATTTGGTAAGTAAAATATAGGTTGCCATTTTCTCCTCCGTCTTAAATTAGCAGTTAATTACTTTTGTAGAACAAAAGAATGAATAAAACAATATATATATTAATTTTTTAAATAAGCTTATAACTCAGCACCGCAATATTTGCAAAAAACCGCATCACCATCATGTCCTTCCATACTACATTCTTTACAAGCTTGAGTAGAAACAATTTTTAAGTTCTTAGTCGATAATTCCGAAGTAACTATTCCGGTAGGAACAGCAATAATTCCATAACCTAAAATCATTATAAATGCCGCTAATGTTTGCCCAATTTCCGTTTGCGGAGAAATATCTCCGTAACCGACAGTTGTTAATGTAACAATTGCCCAATATATACTTCGGGGAATACTGGTAAACCCGTTTTCTTCACCCTCAATAACATACATTAACGACCCGAGGATAACTACTAATGTAAGAACTGAAAAAATAAAAACAATGATTTTTTTACGACTTGCTTTTAAAGCGGTTAGCAAGGTTTTTGCTTCTCCAAGATATTGAACAAATTTTAACACTCTGAATATTCTTAACACTCTAAGAATTCTAATAACAGAAAAATATCTTGTGCCAGGGAAAAACAAACCAAAATACGTTGGTAAAATTGCCAAAAGATCTACAACACCAAAAAAACTGAGGGCATATTTCAGTGGTTTTCCTACACTGTACAATCTTAAAATATATTCTACAGTAAATAAAATTGTAAAAAACCACTCAATAATTAAAAATATCTCTTCGTACTTTTCATTAAAATGTTTTACACTGTCTAACATTACAACAAACACACTAATCAGAATACTTGCAATTAAAATGATATCAAATAATTTTCCTGCTTTTGTATCAGCTTCAAAAATTATTTCATGTAGTTTTTCTTTTAATGATAAATGATTTCTATTTTGTTCCATCCACTTATAAAAAATTAGTTCAACAATTAAAAATATTTCAAACAAAAATAATTTACTATTTTTGTGTATCTTTTTACAGAAATAACATTCTGAAATTTATGAAACACATTTACCATTTTTTCATTGTTTTTATTCTATTGTCAACAGTAATTTCAGCGCAAGTTAACATAGAAAAATACAACAGCATCAACTACCAAAATGGATTTTGGGGTAATCTCTCACTCTACCTTTCTGCAAAAACCGGCAATACTGATATACAAGAATTTGGCACAGATGGAAGAATAAATTATAAAGGGGAAAATTTTTACAGCTTTCTTATCGGACAAGGAGAATACGGCTGGAATAAAGGCAGAGAGTATTCAAATAATGCTTTAGTGCATTTTAGGTTTATTTTAAACTCAAATAGAATTATGAAACCTGAAGTATTTTCACAAATCAATTACAATAAAAAACAGTTACTTCTGTTTCGTTCACTTGGCGGAGGAGGAGTTAGAATTACCATTGTTTCTGATTCCATACAAGATTTCACATTTGGGACATCTTACATGTATGAATATGAAAAACTCGATTTACCATTGGAAGCTATTCATTCAAACATAACTAATAGTCATAGGTGGAGTAATTATTTAAGTTACTCAAATAAATTGTCAAGCAATTCAAGAATTTCTATTGTAGTATATGCTCAACCGCGATTTGATAATTTTAGCGATATAAGAATATTAAGTGAAAATAATTTTAGCGTAGGTCTTACAAAAACATTGGCTCTTTCCATACAATTCTCTTTACGATATGACAGTAAACCCCCAGATAATGTTAAAGCTTTAGATACCAGTACAAAAGTTGGTTTTTCAGTAAAATTTTAACCTAATACTTCTCCGGCACAAATGTTTGGTCGGTTATCGGCGGACGAATATACCCTTTGTTTTTTTGTCGAGGCGGTAATTTAATTGGTTCGGGAGTTAAATCCTCGTAATCAATCAAACTTAACAAATGGTTCATACAATTTAATCTTGCTCTCTTTTTATTATCGGCGTTAACAACATACCAAGGAGCTTGTTTAATATCAGTATACGCGAACATTTCGTCTTTTGCCTTAGAATATTCAACCCAATGTGAGCGGGACTTTAAATCCATTGGACTAAGTTTCCATCTTTTTGTTCTATCATATATTCTTGCCTGAAATCTTTTTTCCTGCTCCTCGTCACTTACCGAAAAATAATATTTGATTAAAATAATCCCCGACCTGACCAGCATTCTTTCAAATTCAGGGCATGAGCGGAGGAATTCTTTATGTTCATCATCGGTACAAAAGCCCATTACCTTTTCAACTCCGGCTCTGTTATACCAGCTTCGGTCAAACAAAACCATTTCTCCGCCTGCA
>JAJRZB010000053.1 GCA_024275455.1 Bacteroidota bacterium
AGGGGTTGAAGATAACGAAGCTTATTTGTTTCTAATTAAATTTTTACTTACAAAAATTTATGATGAAGAATATACAAGGCCCGGACAGATATATGCTTGTCAAATTTTTGATAAAGATTATGAAGACAAACAAGTATTTTTAGACCGAATAAATAAACGTTACCATGAAGCTCTTGAAAAGAAACTTAATTATAAAGATGATGAATTACAATCAACAGGAAAAATAATACAAACAGAAAAAGTTTCAATAGATAGTTTGTATTTTTACAGAACTGCTTGAAGGTTATTCGTTTACAAAAAGTCTTAAAAGGTCAAAAGAGGATATACTCGGAGCGTTTTTTGAAGACACAAATCGTGAAAAATTTAAGCAATCAAAAGGGCAATTCTTTACTACTACTAACATTGTAAAATTTATCATATATGCATTGCAAACTGATAAATTGGCATTAGATACTTTTAATGAGCAAGAAGAACTACCTTATATTATTGACCCAAGTACAGGAAGTGGAACATTTTTAATTGAAGCAATGAAAGTCATTACCAAAACTTTCAGAAAAAACGAAATTAATCTTTCTGATGCAGAAGCGAGAACTTACCGCAAGTTATTTCCGGAAGAAAAACCAAACGAATGGGCTGAAAAATATATTTATGGTATAGACAATACTTATAGTTTAGCTATTTATACAAAAGTAAATATGATTTTGCACGGTGATGGAAGTAGTAATATTTTCAAAAATGACGGACTTTTAAATTTACAAGCATATCATTCCTTAAAAGGATCAAAACTATCTGAAAACAATCCTTCTGGTAAACATTATTCCAAACCAAATGCAAATATTTGGGTAAACGAGAGATTTGATGTTGTTATTTCAAATCCGCCCTTTAGTGTAAACCTTACAGAAAAACGTGAAGTAATTAATAAATATTTCATTTTTGGCGATAAAAAAATTCCGAAAACTTATTTGTTGAACGGTGGTATCAACTTTTAAAAGAAAAAGGAAGAATAGGCGTTGTATTACCTGAAAGTGTTTTTGACACAACAGAAAATAAGTATATCCGTTTATTTTTATTCAAATATTTTAATATCAAGGCTGTTGTCAGTTTACCACAAATAGCATTTGAACCTTATACCTCTACAAAAACAAGTTTGCTTTTTGCTCAAAAGAAGACAAAAGAAGAAATTGAAGAATGGGATAAAGTTTGGAATAAATACAGTAAAGAGTGGGCAAAATTAGCAAGAAGAGTAAAAAATTATCAAAAAGTATTGGAAGGTGAAAACGAAAAGAAATTTACCAGTATTAATAAAGACCTTAAAGCCTATATGGCAAAAGTGAAAAAAGACGACAAAGAATATAAAAAAACTATAGCAACACTAACTAAAATTTTAAAACGAAATAAAGACGAAAAAGATTATGAAAATATTGATGAAAAAGAATTGGCAAAAATGCCGAAAGAAAAAGTTTTTGAATTGTTCGAAACGGAAATAAAAGAAAAACAGTTTTTAGAAAATACGAAACGATTCTTAAAAGATTACATTACCGAAGATTATATAAAACTATCATTAAAAAAACTTCTTGAAAAATATAAAACAGAAATTGCTGAATTAGTAAAATATGATAGTAGCACAATTGAAATTTGCGGATATGTAAATACTTGGTGGGTATTTGGTGAAGTAACTAAATAATTGGATTATGATATTTTTATGGCAGAAGCCGAGAATGTTGGTTACAAACGAACCAAAAGAGGCGAAAATAAAATGCCTAACGATTTATACGATATTGAGTATGCACCGCAAACATTAGATATCGATAAAATAATTAAATACTACGAAAAAAGCATAAAGGTTAAAATAGAGCAAAAAGAAGAATTAGAAAAAGAGAAAACAGCTCTCGAAAAGAAGATTACTGAAAAAACAAATGCAACAGCTCAAAAGAAATTAGATAAAATTCTTTCTAAAATTGAAAGTATTGAAACACAAATTGAGCAACTTGAAAGTGAATTAGAACAAGTAAAAAAGATTTTTGAAACCTATTATGAAAACAATGAATTAAAAGAAAAATATTACGACCGCACCGATAAAGCTTTAATAAACCATTTTGAAAACGGTATATTAAAACAATACAAAAGCGAAGATATATTACTTCGTAAAGATGAAGTGATAAAAATTTTAGATGCAATTAGAAAAGAGGTGATATGGGAGTAATGTTTAAAAAAAGAAAATTAAGTGAGTTGAAAATAGACTATCTTTTAAGAATAGATAGTAAGTTTCATATTGATTTTAAAGATTACGAGTGGGATATTTTTCATACGAAATCAAAAAACTTAATTTCTTTAAAAGAACTATTAGAACCTTATTATATTGTATTTGAATATGAAGATGGTAAAGAGTATAAAGGAATACCGACTGGGCGAGAATATATTGATGAATTCGGTTATATATCTTGTTATAAAACAGTTAGTAAAGAAAATCATCCAGGTAGATTAAAATATCAAGTAGATAATGATTGTATTTTATTATCAAGTTTAAAAGGTGCAATAACACCATCATTAAATTTTGATTTTGATTTATCTGAATATGTTTTCTCTAATGGATTTTACATCTTTAAGCCCAAAAATGGCTATAACAAAAAGTTTTTACTACATCTTTTACGAACAAAAAGAATTAAATACTTAATTGACAATGTTATTTATCGTGGGATAGGCATATCTGCGTATAGAGAAGATGATTTATTAAAACTAAAAATTCCCAAAATTTCAATAGAAAGACAAAATGAAATAGCCGAAAAAATAACCCCAATAGAGCAAGAAATAAAAACACTCAAAGAAAGCAAAAAAGATGCTTTAGGTATTATTAACGAAGTTTTTGGAGAAGAATTTGATATAAACATAAGACTAGTAAAAGAAATAGATAAAAAGAAAAACTTCTTGATTTCATTAACTGATATTTTCAAAAAAAATTATAATCTACGAAATAGTTTTAGATGGAATAAAATCCAAGAAATTCAAAAAGAATTATATTGTAAAATTGATTGTATCGAAAAATTAGGTAATTATATTTTAGAAACAAAAAATGGGTGGAGCCCAAATTCACAAGACGGTGGGAATGGAATTTTAGTTTTAGGACTAGAGCATCTTAATTACAATGGTGTATTACAAATTGCTCCAACAAAAGCAACACAAGAGACAAAAAATAATATTGAAGATTTCTATATTCAAAAGGGTGACTTTTTTGTAAGTAGAGGAAACACAGTTGATTTAGTCGCATTAGCTTCAATTGTTCAAGAAGAAATAAGTAACAATATTATTTTTCCAGACCTTTACATTAAAGTGGAAATTAATGAAGATAATATTAGCAAGGAATATATTGCTCTGTTATTCAATTCATTTATTGGGAGATATTATTTCAAGTATGTTTCAAAAGGAAAAAATCAAACAATGGTTAAAATCTCTTCAACAGAATTAAATGAATTTTATCTACCAATACCACTAATAGAAAAACAAACAGAAATAGTTGACAAAATAAAATCAAGAATTAATGCTCAAAAAGACATTGATAAACAAATAGAAGAAAAGCAAAATAAAATTAGTGAATTGATTGAGAATGCAATAAAATCAAACTGAATGTTATATAACACAAAAAAATGATACAAAGAATAGATGGTCATTTGCAGAAACCCAGCTCATAGCAAGTTCGTTACAACCCTCTGCCCCAATTATCTTTTTCTAAAAATGGGATTTCATGTTCTTTGTAATAAGTATTTTTCACATCGGTTTTGGGTAAAGAACCAAAACTTAAAACTTGTGTAGGACAGCTTACAACACATGCCGAACACCTTACACATTGTACATC
>JAJRZB010000445.1 GCA_024275455.1 Bacteroidota bacterium
AATATGATCTTACCACCTTCATTAGCAATTTGTTCAAGCTGTTTCCAAGTCTTAAGTGGAATATGTTTCGTCTTCGGAATTATAATTGTTTTGTATGAATTTCCGTTTGTAATAAGTTTACCACCTTTATATTCCACATTCTGTAATTGACTGTCTGATATATAGTCAAAGCTATATCCTTTTTTATCTAATTCTGCTGCCAACTTTCCAAAATCGAAGTTCTCAAACCAATCGATATTATGAACAGTCATAGTTTTAATTAGAATATCTGGGAATGAATGATATACATCTTCAACCGGCCAATAAAGAAGAATATCATTTGAAGGTTTACCCGACTGCAGAATTGATTGACATCTTGTAATATATTTATTTAATTCCGAAAAATTATTCCAAAGTGTATTCTCCTTTTCGAAATGTGTTGAAGCATAAAATATCCAACCTGGCCATTCAGCATCTTGAGGTGAATAAGCATTACCATGATAAAATATGTGATTGATCCCGCAATAAAAAAGTTCGTCCACTTCTGGCTTAACCTGGGACAAAGACACCTTGTAATGTTCTGGCAACCAAGTTCCTGTTTCCGAAGCAATCAATTGTTTACCTGCTACGTGAGCAGCCGATGAAGCCAACTTAAGTATTAACGGATTCGGTGGAACGCTTGGTGAATTATTTTCTTTAATGAATCTAATCCCAGGTATTTTGAATTTTCGCGAGCCAAATGTTTCTGTTTCTGGAATATCGGATGCTACATAAAGATCAAGTAGATTTCCTGGGGCACCATGGGCTTGGTTTCTGGTTTTCCAACCTTTTTGGTGCGACCATTTATTCCATGTTTCAATATACTCTAAGTGAAGTTCTGCGAGGAGTCGACGATAATCGGCTTTGATACGGGAGTTAATTTTGTTTGTATCAAGAATAGCGGGAAGATACGAGCGCAAATCGTAACCATATCGCTCATTGAATTTTGCAAAAAGATTATTTGTCCAATCTGCACGATAATACTCGTATGAATCATGATATTGTGCACGGATATCTATACTTTCATAATCCGTAAATGCTTTATTGTACCGTTCCAGATAATATTTAAGTCCTTCTACTGAAAACGGGTCTAATACTAATCCAACATTTCCAGGTGCTGCACGTTTTACCATTTGCCCTGTTCCTCTTTTATGCAGTATATAAATATCCCACACACCTTTAGGAACAGTCCACTTTAACTTTCCATTCTTATCTAATTTATTTGAAAGATCAAAACTTCTGTCACCATTTGAATAAGCAATAACTGCTTCAAGATTAACAAAATCAATTTGCTTCTCAATTGTTTTTCCTTCGGAAACAGTTACAACTTCGTATTCAATTTTCGAAGCAGCATATTTGGGAGTTACGTGTGACCCACCGAAAGGCCAAGCAGTTGTAGTGCTCATATCAACGTTCATCTGCAGTTTGTCAGTTTTATCAACAGTATAGGAAAGCATTTTCATCCACTTCGGACTCAGAAAATCAATATACCTTTGTTCTTCCCCTTTTACACCATATATTGGAATGATATGAACATTACCAACACCCGCATCAGCCAGATTTGTAAGATTATATGTTAGACCATCTTCATCAACTGCACTACCCATCCACCACCAATAGGTACCAGGCTTATTTTCTGTTTTTATCTTAGGCCAAGAATACTTATCTAGATCTGTATTTTGTGTACACTGAATAAATAGAAAACAATAAATTATCAAGGTTAATATTTTCGATGATTTTATCATAACAAAGTAAATATCAAACTTCTGCTTGTTCTATTAATTTCATTATCTTATTTAATCCCGTTTTAGTAACATCCAAAGGATTTTGTTTCCAATGCTCTCTATTAAATAATTCTAAAGATAAGGGACCACGATAATTAATTTCTTTTAAGTCTTTTAATAATTGCACTAGGGGAAGGATACCATCTCCCGGATAAATTCTGTCTTTATCACCAAGTTGATCTCTAGGTGTGGAGTCGGATACATCATTGAAGTGAAAGTCAGCGATAAAATTCCCATTTATATGTTTGATTCCATTATATCCGCTGCCACCTCTATATAGATGGAATGTATCCATAATCAAGCAAGCGTCTTTGTCATCAATATCAATTGCAATACCGGCAGCTTCTCCAAATCTATGGATACCTTTGAAAAACCCAACAAACTCAAATGCCACAATTATGCCATATTCTTCCCGACCAATTCTTAACAGTTCTTTACATCTACGAATACCAGTTTCAACATCAAAGTCTGCTCTATCTGGGACAGGAATAGCTGCAACATGGTTTGATCCAATATCAGCAGATCTGCGCATGCGTTCTTTTGTAGCAGGTAGTGTGTCCTTAAACTCCTGTTCATCCATTGGCATACAGTTCCAAAGACCAATAATATTAGGAACAAACATTCCTTTTTCTTTTATCTTTAACCCAAGTTCTTTTAAATTACCACCATTTGCTTCATATTTTTCAAGGTCACCAATCCATGGTTCTATTGCATCGTAACCGGCTTTACTTGCTACCTCAATTTTTTCGTCCAACGATTCTTTACGTATTGTACTCGCATTTAGGCATATTGGCCAAGGACTTTTGCCATTTTGAAAGTGTCTATTTGAAACTGAACTACTTAGAGGGGAACCCATAGCAACAGTTGCACTAGTTACTAAAGATAACTGAATAAACTTTCTTCTTTTCATTTCCCAATGCTCCTAATACATCTTATTTAATCACAATTTCATTAAAAAAATATTTTTCCATCTTATCTTTATACCACCGCCACTATGTATCTGGAGAGCAATGAATCCATATCCTTTGCCTATTCTCTCGTCAGTGAAATTAACCATTTGAGCACCATTCAACCAAGTTTTAACATTATCATCAACTACTCGTATTCTTAATTTATTCCATTCACCCATTTTAAGAATATTTTCCTTTTCATCCGGAATTCTTACTAGCCAACCTCTACCGTATGATTCATAAATTCCACCAGTATCATGATTGGGAGGTGCGACTTCAACTTGCCAACCGCTAATCTTTACACCTTCAATTGATGATCTAAAAAAGACTCCGCTATTACCATTAGCATTCTGTTTGAATTCGAGGGTAAGTTCAAAATTCTTAAATTTTTCATTTGTGCTTAAATAACCATATTCTTTGTCAGGTCCGCTTTCACAGATCAGATCGCCATTTTCAACATACCATTTCTCTGTTCCGTGTATTGTCCAGCCTGTTAAGTCTTTACCATTGAAAAGACTGATCGTTTCACCTTCCTTTGAACAATTACAGGTTCCACATGAGAAAAAACTGAACATTATGAATAAGATGGATAGCACACTAAATATTTTTTTCATTTCGTTAACCTTTTTATAATGATTTAATCTTGATATTTCTAAACCATATTTTGTTGCCGTGGTCTTGCAACCCGATTTTACCGGATTTATATTTTGCATAATCTTTATATTCTTTCCATTTCCCAACAGCTTTTCTTTTATACCAATCATCAGTCCATTGGTTAAACTCAACAATCTTTTCTCCGTTCAAATAATGCTGAACCAACGAATCTTTTACAACTATTCTGCTTGTATTCCACTCTCCAATCTTTTTTAATCTTTTTTTGGTTGTGTCTGCTAAATGCATTGCATAGTTGGCACCGACTTTCTGCCAATCAGCAAGCTTGCTTGGAAATCCAACATCATCAATTAATTGATATTCCGGACCAGTATAATAAAGGGCTTTATACTGCTTACCTTCTTTCACATGATAGAATATTCCGCTATTTCCACCAGGTGATATTTTCCATTCTATTCTCAGATCAAAATTTGCGAAGTCTTTATCAGAGACTATATCACCGCCTATGTCTCCACCTTTACCAAGTGCTATAAGTTCTCCGTTCTCCACAATCCATCCGCCATTAATTTTGCCGTCATTGTATTTATGCCAACCGCTTGTAGTTTTTCCATTGAATAACAATTCCCATCCATCCGTTTTTTCTTGCTCTGTAACTGTATTATTATGTTTTACATTATTATCAGTTACTACTTTCTTATCCTTCTTTTTACAACTAGTAATAGAAACAAGAAAAGTAATTGTAACAATTAATACTTTACTGTTCTTCATTTTATTCTCCTATGATTTTAATTTCATATCTTTTGGATCCCAATTGATGAACTTATTATCAAAGTAACTATTGTTACATGCTAGTGCAGGTGCTGCTGCACGTAATCCAAAAGCTGCATCTTCAACAACTGTTTTTCCATTTCTGATAGCGTTGTAGAAATTTACATGATGATCATAATGAGCGCCTCTGTACCCTTCCTCAACTTGATAAACCAATTCTCTTGGAGGAAGCATTTTCTTACGTGGAGGAACTTTTGATACTGCTTCTGCTTGTTTTCCTTTTAAGAAAGCATCTTGCGGTTCATTTTTCTCATTAGTTCGTAGAACTACTTTATCCCACATTACATTCATTGAACCTTCACTACCGACAAGTCGCAGGTACGTTGTGCCAGAAGTTCCATCAACAAAGTTGCATCGCAGAGAAAGATCAAATCCTGGATGCTGTTTCGTTTCCGGATAATCAAACATACCCAGCAATACATCGGGTACCTCACGCCCATCTTTCCAGAATCTCGATCCACCCATCGCTGCTATTTTTTGCGGACCATAAGATGAAGTAATAAAATGCAAGCTTGAAAAAAGATGCACAAAAAGATCACCAGCCATTCCAGTTCCGTAATCGAGGTAATTTCTCCATCTAAAAAATCTTAGCGGATCAAAAGGGATATATTTATAATCTTTCAAAAAGCGTTTCCAATCCACTGTATCTTCCGATGCATCTTCCGGAATTGTATATTGCCATGCACCGGTTGGAGAGTTACGCGCCCAAAAACCCTCGGCATAATTAAGCTCGCCAATTGCACCGTCCTCCAAAAGTTCTTTTGCTTTCTCATTACCTACAGAACTTAAACCTTGACTACCAACTTCAAACACAACGTTGTTCTTTTTCTGTGCTTTAATTACATCATACCCTTCTTCAATAGCATGTACCATTGGCTTTCCGCAATATACATGTTTTCCTTTGTTCATTGCATCAACCGATATCTTTTGATGCCAATGATCGGGTGTCCCAACTATTACAGCATCAATATCATCCCTATCCAATATTTCTAAATAATCTTTCGTTGTGAAAATATCTTTACCCCAACGTTCCTTTGCTGCATCAAGTCTTCCATCATAAAGGTCACATGCAGCAATCAATTTTACTCCTGGTATTTTTAACGCTGTATTGGCATCGGCTGTACCCATACCCCCAGCACCTATTACTGCTATTTGGATACTATCGTTAGCTGATACTTTTTCATCAAATTCAATTTTGTTTTGTGATTGAATTCTAATAGTACTGCTTTCCTTGGCAGTTATTATTGTTGGAACAGTTACAAGTGCAGCCGAACCAACTGCTACTTTTTTAATAAAATTTCTTCGGCTTGAACTATTCTTTTTCATTTTTCCTCACCATCATTTGATTTTATTCTTGAATTTTATTTTTTCTCTTTCTTTTTAATAACTATATTCTCTTTAGCCGGTAACTTCGGAAAAGGATTATGAGGTTCTAATTGATACCAATAAGCAACGGACGCAAGGTCATCTTGAAGAGGTAGATATCCATCTGGTCCCCACCCAAGACTCTGAATTGTTATTCTTAAATCCTCATTAAATCTGACTGGGTCAAAAACGTGCCAACGATATTGTCCGAATATTCCAACAAATCCATCGATATCAGAATCCTTAACTTGATAGAAACCAGTATAGTTATTACTAAAAGAATCGTAATACATTTTACCGTCAATTTCTCTGTCGTTGTAACCATATGAACCATTAAAATAATCTTCCTCGCCTGTTCCACAAATTGTTGGAAACTCGGTATCTCCATCCATGTAAAATTTAATTTCACCTTCTCCCCACCATCCGGATTTTCTAGCGCCATGTGCGAGATAAGTACCAACATATTGTCCTTTACCTTTTATGCCATCCACAATTGTATAGACTTCTTTAAATGGTAATTTGTTTACTCTACGGAACTGTGCATGGAAGTACGCTGTGTTCTCGGCCACATCTTCCAGTGAATAATCAATCTGATAGTAAACAGTTGCTTGTTTCTCACTCATGTTCTCCATTACTATCTTACATTTTTTTCTGAAGGGCATCTGCCAGTATGAATTAAAACCACTGCGAGGATTCACACAAATAGCCAATGAGTTAATAACAGGTTCGTTCATCATCCCCCAACCGGCTGCAAAAAAGTCACCAACAGGAACTTCAACTGATGGTTCGGTTTCATTATCCCAATATATTTTGAGAATCATCAATCGATACTCACCAACCGGAGTCATCCAAATGTGATTGATAATTCCAGGTCCTTCAATTTCACCTAATGTGAAAGTCTCGCCAGGTTTAATTCTTATGTAGGGATTTACTTTCCATCCTTGCCCAAGTTTGCGAGCTGCTTTTGCCGCAGTGCCTTCTTTCAATGTTGCCATTCCACCACGTCCTTGTTCTCCTGTAAAATTCTCCGGACTTATGGAACGTGTCTTTGCATTGGATAATTTATAAAGATTTTTCATGTTAGGTAGTTGTGCAAATACTATCCCTTGAAGCATTAAAAATGATAAAACTGTAATTATTATTCTCATACTATCCTCTCAATAATTATTAACTGATTTATTTTAATATTTTTTAAGTATGCAATTGTATTATGTTTATTAATGACTTTGTTTATTTTCCTAGAAATCCAAAACGTAAGTTCCCTTCTTGCAATAATACTGCAGCAACAATTATCGCTCCCTTCAACATCAATTGAAAATCTTTCTGAACTCCGTGCAGTCCCAGTATATTACTCAATATCCCAATAATAAGCACACCCGCTATTGTTCCCTCCAGAGTTCCTTTTCCTCCCATGAGACTTGTTCCTCCAATAACAACCGCAGCAATGGAATCAAGTTCAAAAGCTATTCCATCATTTGGATTGCCTTGATATAACTGAGCTGCGTGTATTATCCCTGCCAATGCAGCAAGAAGTCCAGAAAAGACATACGTTGTTGTTCGAATCCAATTGACTCGTAATCCAGCAAGCCGCGCTGCTTCCTCGTTACTTCCAATTGCATAAATATAACGACCAATACGCATCTTTCTTAACATCACTGAAAATATTATTGACACCCCAATAAAAATGAATACCGGGAAAGGAATTCCAAGAAACGAAGTAGTGAATATTTTAAATACTTCCGGCGCAGCGCCTTCACCAAATCCAATATTGCGTGAGTTGCTATCAGCAATGAATAACGCAAAACCCCTGGCACCAGTCATCATAGCAAGGGTCACTATGAAAGCTTGAATTTTTCCCCACGAAATCAGTACACCATTGATAAAACCTGCAAGCACACCAGATAGAAGTGCTACTATAATTGTAAGTGAAAACCCAAGCTGCCAATCCATTATTCCAAAAGCGGTAAGTGTTGCCGATAATGCCAACACTGAACCGACAGAAAGGTCAATTCCTGCTGTGATTATTACAAGAGTCATTCCCACAGAGATAATCCCAATTTCTGATACCTGCCGCAATATGTTGCTAAGATTATCGAACTTAAGAAATATAATTGTTCCCTTACTGCTTACCGGTGAAAAGATTGTTGCTAATATAAACAAGCCAACAAAACCCAACACTGGTTTTAACCAATCACTTTTAGTATAATAGTCCAGAATTTTATTTTTCAATTATGCTGCTCCTCCACATGCATATTGCAATATTTCTCTTGAGTCTGTTTGATTCGTATCGAGTAAAGCAGTGTGTTTTCCTTCTGATAAGACAAGGATTCTATCTGACACGAGCAGAAGTTCAGGTATTTCGGATGATGTAAACAGTATTCCCATTCCTTCAGCTTTTAGTTTTTCAATCAGATCATAAATTTCCTGCTTTGCTCCAACATCAATTCCTCTTGTAGGTTCATCGAGTAAAAGAAGATCCGGTTTGATCAACAATACCCTAGATAACAAAACCTTCTGCTGATTACCTCCACTAAGATGACTGATGTGCTGATGTATCGACTCCATTCTTACATTAAGCTCATCCGTCATTGTCGTAACTGTATCAAGTTCTAATTCACTCTTAATAAATCCAAAACTAGATAAGCTTGGTAAAACACTTATGCTGCTGTTCTTCAAGTTACTCAGTTCAGGGAATATCCCTTCATTTTTTCTATCTTCGGATAAATATACAATTCTATTTTGAATCGATCTGGAAGGAGATGAAGGTATAAATCTTTTATTTTGGAATTCAATCTCCCCAGCATAATTCTGTTGATAACTGCCATACAAAAACTTTAATAGTTCAGTTCTACCAGCACCAAGCAACCCGGCAATTCCTATTACCTCCCCACGCTTTAACTCAAATGAAATGTCTGTTAGAAATCTTTTCTTATTATCGTTGACAATGACTGATTTTAAACTTAGAAGTTGCTCTTTTTGAATTAACTTACTTTTATTGGGGCTTGTTTTAATCTCTTTCCCAACCATTTTTTGGACTAGGAAATTCTGATCTACTTCATGGATGTTATACTTCCCAATATATTTCCCATCACGTAAGACAACAACCTCATCAGCAATTTCAAATATCTCTTTCATTCGATGAGAAATATAAATTATCGTTTTACCACTTTCTTTAAGAAGTTTAATTTGTTTGAACAAAAACTGGATCTCACTTTCACTCAAAGCAGAGGTCGGTTCATCCATTACTATTATCTCAGCTTTAATTCCTAGAGCTTTTGCAATTTCAACCATCTGCTGCCAACCGATTGGCAAATCTCTAACTTTTGTTTTTACTGAAAATGGGAAATCAAATTCTGTTAGTAGTTTCTTTGTTTCAGAATATATCTTATCAAAGTTGACAAATCCAAAACGACTTACCGGTTCATGTCCAAGATAAATATTTTCCGCTACATTTAAGTCATTAACAAGATTTAATTCTTGATGGATAATAGCTATACCAGCTTTTTCTGCTTCTCTTGGATTATTAAATCTAACCTCGTTTCCATTAATAAGAACTTTACCTTGATAATCATCTAGAATTCCACAAAGTATTTTCATCAATGTTGACTTACCAGCACCATTCTCCCCAATAAGAGCAATAACATTTCCTTTTTCTAACTGAAAAGAAATATTGTGCAATACCTCAACACCAGAAAATGATTTACTTATTTTTTGAAACTCCAGTAAACTCAATATTTTATCCGTAATTATTTATAGTTACTCGCATTTGATTTGTCAATAGTAACAGTTTCTAACGTTATAGTTTTAGGGACTTTTTTACCAGCAAGAATATCCAAAGCTACTTGTACAGCTTTTTCTCCACCAGTGGGATAAAGAAAAGTTGCATTAAGCTCGCCATTTAGGACTGCTTGCGCCCCACCTTCGGCACCAGGTAATCCATCGATTCCAATAAAAAAAGTTTTATCCACTCTGTTTGCATTTTTAGCAGCAATGTAAGCACCTATTACCATCGGATCATTGTGACCATAGACCAGATCAATTTTATCAAAGCGCTGTAAAGCGTTCTCCATTATCTCCCTACCTTTTCGACGCAACCAAGCTCCATCCTGTTCGTAAATTATTTTGATTACCGGATGACTGGAAAGTCCTTGAATAAATCCTTCATGACGCTCCATCGCCGGAGTTGATCCTTTCAAGCCCCATATCTCTACTACATTTCCTTTCCCTTTCAGAAGTTTAGCCGCATACTCACCAGCAGCTTTACCAATTTTTACGTTTTCAGCACCAATAAATACAGTGTATTTATCTGTTAACACTTTTCTATCCAGTACAATTATTGGTATGTCTTTGTCAAAAGCTTTTTCAACAATATTTGTTAATGGTTGAGCTTCATTCGGTGATATGATAAGCAAATCAACTTCTTGCACTATAAAATTCTCCACATCAGCAACTTGCTTGGAATTATCCTGTTGTCCGTCGTTTATCATTATTTTTAATTCAGGATGCTTTGCTGCTTCTCTGAGGAGCTCTTTATTCATAGCCTCGCGCCAAGGTTCTGCACTATTGCATTGAGAAAAACCTATTGTATATTTTATAGTACTCTCTTGTTTACCACATCCGAAAAACAATAATTTTAATACGAGAGTAATTAAGATTACTATTCTAGTGCTGTTCTTCATTTTATTTCCTTAAAGTTTTATTCTATAAATCCGTAATAACGTCCAACCCAGTATGCAAGCATCCAGGCAGCGCCATCTCTCTCGGAATAACCGCCATCGCCGGTAACAGCTTGCCAAGGATTACGATCCCATCTCATCACTGCTCGCTCGCTTGGGGGAACTAATCTGCTTGTTTGAAGTTCTTCCAAAATCGGTTTCCGCGTAACATGAAGATCTTCTCTTTTGGAATTATCTATCCTCCAACTTATCAGATCTAACGGGTTATCCTGCAAAATGAACATTGATCTTTCCAGATTCAATTCCTTACCAGTAAATCCGTTATATAAGTAATTAAAATAAGTATTATCATCATTCTTTAAAACATCATACCATTGATCTACACTTTTCATTATTACCTTTTTGACTTCGGGATCATCTTCGTACTCTACCAATACAGGATATGCTAATGCCAGTAGTTCGTCGTCAATAAAGGTGATCCACGATTTTATTGTACTTTTTGCATGTGTAATGTTATCGCGATAATGATGATCGTTATATAACTTATAAAATTCTTCCTGATATTTTTTATCTCCACTTACGTGATATGCTAATTTTAGATACGACAGAATCTCTAAGGAATTGATCCCTCTTTCTATAGCCCAATCTGGATCATCATTCAAATACTCTGGTGCCCATACTCCCCACTTAGTATGTTTACCATCAATATCGATCAAATTATATCCACCTTCGATTATGTAGTCAACTATTCTCAAGATATGATCTTTTACCCTTTCTTTTTCCTTCCCTTCAGCAGCTAATTCATAATATATGAAATATCCATACATGTGCCCGTTGATCTCATCACTGCTTGTTCCTCTTTTCCAGAGCCACTTTCCATCCTTGCTCGGAAGCCACATTTTTTCTATTCTGGTTTCTCTTGGCTCTTCGAGTATCTTCTCTGCCCATTCTCTATCGGTGATTGTTCTATTTGCATCAGCCATTCTTTTCCAATCGGATGGAACGACTGTCCTTGCAACAAATCCATCTGTCTCGGTAACAGTCTGCAAAAACTGAAGAGCATTAAACGCCTTACCCGCATTTGCTTTTGCTTCTGGATTCTTTGTTACTGCATATCTGTATGATTCCATCGCAAGATACATGCTCGTATATTGTCCATCGTTATCATCATCTCTCGGGAACCAAGTTGTGGTGTCACCAGGTGAAGTAAACCCACATTTCTCAACAAGATAAGGAGGGCGTACATGCCTTCTCTTCAAAATGCCATAGTAATAGTCAAACTTCTGTTTAAGTGTCATTTGCCTTTTCATTATTGCACTAACACCTTTCGCCGTTGCAATCCATGCATTACCTTTGCTGTCAAATGCAATATCTCTTACATCATCGCTTAATAGCCAACGACGACTGTGTCTTAATGACCAAGTCTCCCTATCAAATCTTGTTGCACCTAAAGAGGTACCAACCCACATTACACCGTCGGGAGCTTTCTTAACGCATTTTATCCAAACAGTTGGTAATCCGTCTTTTGGAGTATAAGTCTTAACCCACTTATCATTTTTATATACAGATATTCCTCCCAAACCACCAACCCAAAGTTCTTCATCATCTGTGTAGGCAAGTCCGGAAACGTTGTCGGTCAATATCTCATCTTCTTTTTGGAATAGTTTTATTCCATCACTTGTTTTATGAAAGAGTCCTTTTCCAGTTGCTAGATAATACCCTCCATTATTATCTGGGATTAATTTTCTCACTGCCTTTGAATATGGGATTTTTTCCTTGATCAAATTTTGACCTTCATTATACCAAATTCCTTCCGGTCCCATTGCAATTATAGAATTGTTAATTTCACTTACAACTCCAATTGGTCCAATTACTTCTGGAATTTTACTTGTCTTCATATTTTGAATTACAAAAAGACCATTCCACGCCGCTACCCAAAGCGAGCTATTTGAATCAATAAACAGATCATTGATAGGACCTTGATTCTCCTCTTCAAGAATTGTTTCCCAAACCTTTGCGGATCTATTTAATTTGAATAACCCGGCTTTTGTCCCTGCCCATACATCATCGGAATTATCAACTATAATTGCTTTTACATCATTCTGCTCGTTTGTTTCCAATGGAAAAGGTTTGTGATATTCTTGTGTAAAAGGTATATCTTTAACTTGTCCAACAACTATTGTTGCTGAATAAGTCACAATAAAAACAATAATGTAAAGTATATTTTTCATAATGTATTCGATTAATTTTTATTTTTACTATTTTTAACCCAACTTCCAAGTCGATCACTTTCAATAATTTTTTCAATAACTTTCATATTATTTACAGCATCATGTAAAGGAGTTGGCACTTTTGTATTATTTATAATAGAAAGGGAAAACAGATCTGCTTGAATTGTATATTGATCACAAGACTCAATAATAATTTCTTTAACATTATTATTTTGATGTAGAAATATTTTTGATGTTTCATCTACGACTGGATTAAACGGAAACTTAAATTCTATCATCCCTTTAGTTCCAAATATTTGAGCTTGTTGTTTTTCTTGTAATTGAACAGACGAAAAAAAGGATGAGGTACCTTCTTTAAATTTTAATATGGCAGTTGCAACTGAATCTACCTTGAAATTTGGATGGTATTCAATACTTCCAAATACTTTTTCAGGTTCTGAGTTAAAAATAAATCGTGATAATGATATCGGATAACAGCCAATATCCATTAGACTCCCACCACCATACTCTTTTATATTTACAATACTACTTGGATTATCATCATAAAAAGAAAAGGAGGATTGAATAGTTTTTAGTTTGCCGATATCTCCACCTTCAACAAGTTCTTTTGCCTTTATCCATTGCGGATGATGTCTGTACATAAAGGCTTCCATTATTTTTAGTTTGGGATATTTTAATGATTCATCCAATAACTTTTGTGCTTCTTGACTGCTAAGTCCGATTGGTTTTTCTACAAGCACATGTTTATCTGCTTCAAGTGCTTTTATCGCCCAAGGAACATGAAGGTGATTTGGGAGTGGGATATAAACTACTTCAACCTCTTTACTTTGAAGTAATTCATCATATGAACTGTAATATTTAGGAATTTTAAATCGATCTGCAACATTTTTAGCTTTATCAATATTTCTTGATGCAATTGCACTTACATCGCAGTACCTACTTTTCAATATTGCTGGTATAACACTTTCAACAGCAATAGCTGCAGTACTTAGAATTCCCCATTTTAATTTTAAATCCATTTAAGTCCTTAATATTATTCTATTTGAGAATCATTCTGAACCTTTATTTGAAAATCAGCAAATTCAACAGAATAAACACGCTGATCCGGTGCACCTGAAGCAATACCAAGATGTATTGCTTCATTAATCCCAGGTAAATCTTTAGTATGTCTTGAAATACTCCAGTTCTTTCCGTCGTAACTAACATAACCGGAAAAACTATTACCATGTCTTACCAATTTAATCCATATAGGATATGCATTCATCTTAGGATGATTTTCACTATTTGCTTTGTGCATACAACCATCGCCATATTCATCCCAGTTCATTCCTGCTCTACCGGGAGTTACAAACATTAATACGGAGCCTTTACTCCCCATACCGGTTCCAAAACTTTTTTCCATATCATTTCGTGCAAAAAGACCTGCACGATACCATTCATTAGTTCTTTCCCCAAAACCGGTTACTTTTACAGTAGCTACAAAATTTCCTTTAATTGGTTCTTTTATGTAAAGAGCTGCATAAGAATCTTCACCGTGAAAAAAATCTATACCAGATGATTCTAATCTGAATTTATTATTCTCTTTATCAATATCAATTTTGTACGGTTTTGCCCGTATATCACAATATTGTGCAAGCTCTGTTTTCCGAATATCAATATCTCTATATGAATAAACAAATAATTCTACTACCTTTGAATTACCGATGCGTATTTTCGATTTACCAGCTTTGGGCGATAACTTAAACTCTATATTCTGAATATTTGAATTGCTAAAGTCTATTGTTTTTGTAGAAACTATATTATCATTAACAAAAAGTTTTGCTTCTGTTGTTCTTTCAGTATCATGTATCTTTTTTATTCGCGACTTAACAGTAACTTCATTACCGACCGGAATAATATTATTGGATATTGT
>JAJRZB010000446.1 GCA_024275455.1 Bacteroidota bacterium
ATGTTAATAAAAAGTACAGTATTGAGATAAGAACTTTATGTTTAAGCATATAATTTTTGTGCAGTTTATCCAAATATAAAGACTCTAAATATACTAAAAAAAAGAGGGGAAATCAATCAAGTGAAAATTAGGTAAATTGTTATAAAACAATAGGTTGCGGGAAAACGGGCAAATTATTGCAATCTGCCCGAGTATTTTTTATAAATGAGTATTAAACACTTAAAATAATATCTCTAAAAGAATCGGCTTTCAAACAAGCTCCACCAACCAATGCGCCGTCAATATCGGGTTTAGACAACAACTCTTTGGCATTTTCCGGTTTAACACTTCCGCCGTATTGAATTGTAATATTTGAAGCTGTTTCTTCACTTGATAAATCAGCTAATAATTTGCGAATAAATGCGTGAACTTCTTGAGCTTGTTCGGGAGAAGCGGTTTTACCGGTTCCAATTGCCCAAATTGGCTCGTATGCAATTATAACTTTACCAAAATTGTCTGCGTTTACATTTTTAAGTCCTGCTTTTATTTGTCTCTCAATAACATTAAATGTGGTTTCGTTTTCTCTTTCTTCCAATGATTCACCGCAGCATAATATTGGTGTTAAATTATTGTTAAAAGCTTGCAATACTTTTTGATTAACAAATTCATCACTTTCACTGAAAATTGTTCTTCTTTCAGAATGACCGAGAATTACATATTCACAACCGACACTCTTTAACATTTGCGCTGATATTTCCCCTGTGAAAGCACCTGAATCATTATTATTCATATTTTGTGCACCTAGCTTAATAACTGATCCGCTGATAACTGATTTTACAGCTTCCAATGCAATAAAAGGAGGGGCAATAACAACTTCGGCAGTTACTGTTTTTCCTTCGAGTTCATTTTTAGTTCGGATACCAATTGTATTGCTTCCGATAAATCCTTGTTCATTTTCCAGTTACCGGCAATAATGTTTTTTCTCATAACTCTCCAAATAGTTTAATTTATAGATTCAACTCTTCTTATTTCGGGAATTTCCTTTATTAATGCTCTTTCAACTCCGGCACGTAACGTCATATTAGACAATGGACAATTTACACATGCTCCAAGCAATTTAACCTCTACAATTCCATTCTTTTGAATATTTACTAATTCAATATCGCCATCATCAGCTTTTAAGAAAGGACGAATGGTTTCGAGAACCTTTTTAACTTTTTCTCTGTTAATCATAAAAAGTAACTAAAGAATTTATAATTCTATTTCAATTTTGTCAGTATTATCAGAACTTTTACTTTCAACTGCTTCACTCAGTTTTTTAGCTATTTTTATTATGCTTTTTGATTCTGCTATATCGGGCAAATCGTGAACAATTGGTTTTCCATTATCTCCGCCTTCCCTAATTCTCGGGTCTATAGGTATTCCACCCAAAAAAGTAGTATTTAATTCAGCCGAAAGTTTTTCTCCGCCACCGCTTCCAAAAATATCATATTTATTACCAGTATCGGGAGCAATAAAATAGCTCATATTTTCAACTATTCCGAAAACCGGTACATTTACTTTTTCAAACATTTTTAATCCTTTTCTAGCATCAATCAGTGATACTTCTTGCGGAGTAGTTACAATTATTGCACCGCTAAGCGGTATAGTTTGAACAAGTGTAAGTTGAATATCTCCGGTCCCCGGAGGTAAATCATAAATTAAATAATCCAATTCACCCCAATTTACATCGGACATAAATTGTTTAATTGCCCCGCTTGCCATTGGTCCTCTCCAAATTACAGGGTTATCGTCATCAATTAAGAAACCAATTGACATTAATTTTAATCCGTAATTTTCAAGAGGCAACATTTTATTTGTGTTTTGTTCTTGATAGATTTTTGGTTTACCGGTTATACCCATCATTAAGGGAATACTGGGACCGTAAATATCTGCATCGAGTAAGCCAACCTTATATCCTAACTTAGACAACGCCAAAGCTAAATTAACCGAAACAGTGCTTTTACCAACTCCACCTTTTCCACTGGCAACGGCAATTGTGTGTTTTACATTTGGTAATATAGTTGTTTGCAGGTTACCAATCTGATTCTGTAAATCGTTTGCCATAATATTCTTTCTGTATAATTTTTAAAAATAATTTATCAATGAAAACTATGAAATAACTTACTGATTACCAAGCTAAGTTACTTTTCAACTAAATCGAATATAGCTTAAGTTACATGATTCTCAAGTATATTAAAATATATAATGAAAGATACTTGAATAATAATTTAAGTATACTTAAATTTAGAATAGAATTATGTCAACTATATCAAAAGAAAATTATTTAAAGACTATTTATCACCTTACAAGTAATAACGGGGGGTCCATTTCTTCTTCAAAACTTGCTATGGAGCTAAATGTGTCTAATGCCGCTATTACTGAAATGGCAAACAAATTAGCCAAACAAAAATTTATTTCATATGAAAAGTATAAGGGAATTAAGATTTTGCCAAAAGGTAAAAAGATGGCTCTGAATGTTATTAGAAAACATCGTTTGTGGTAGCTGTTTTTAATTGAGGTGTTAGGCATTGACTGGAGCAGAGTGCATATTGAAGCAGAACATTTGGAACATAGTTCATCGGATTTTCTTATTGAGAAAATTGATGAGTATTTAAATTTTCCGAATCTTGATCCTCATGGAGAGCCAATTCCCAATAGTAATGGTCTTTATCGTTCAAAATCTAAAGATATTAAGATGGAGAAATGTGTTACAGGTGAAAAGTATCTTATCGCAAGAGTAAATGATAAATCATCCGAGTTGATTAATTACTTATCAAAAATTAATATCTCGCTTAATAAAGAAATTAAAATAATTGATAAGTTAGATTTTGACGGATCGGTAATAATTGAAATAGATAAAACTCAACATTCTCTGAGTTCTACAATTGTAGATAGTATTTATTTAACAAAGGTGTAAGAAATGGTTGAAGTTAATCCGGTTATGTCTTTAATAGTTTTTGGTCTTATTCTGGGAATAATATTACTCTTTATTGGACCTAAATATGGATTAATCGCACTATATAAGAAAGCTGCGAAAAATAATAAAAGAGTAATGATAGAAGATTCGTTGAAGCATGTATTTGATTATGAGTATCATGGACTTAAGGCAACATTAAATAGCATTGCAGGCAATTTGGAGATATCTACCGATAAAGCCTCAAAACTTGTAGAAAGTCTGAAAAAGCTAAATTTAGTTAAACTTAATGACCAAGAAGTTACACTAACTGATGACGGAAGATCTTATGCATTAAGAATAATCAGAATACACAGACTTTGGGAAAATTATCTTGCTGAAGAGACAGGAATAAAAGAAAGTGATTGGCACGAACATGCTGAATTAATTGAGCATTCGATGACGCAATCGGAAGCAGATGCTTTGTCAGCAAAAATGGGTAATCCTAAATTCGATCCTCACGGAGATCCTATACCAACTCCTGAAGGAGAAATTCCGGATAGAAAAGGGAAGTCATTAAACAGTGTAGATAGCGGACAAATTGTTAAAATAACTCATATTGAAGATGAACCGAAAGTAATATATACTCAGCTGATTGCCCAAGGATTGTTTATTGGTAAAGAAAT
>JAJRZB010000447.1 GCA_024275455.1 Bacteroidota bacterium
AACATCTGCAGAAATGGCAAAAGAATTAGGACCATTCCCAAAATATGAGAATAATAAAGAAAATATGCTCAGGGTAATTAGAAATCATAAAAGAGCAGCTTTTAATGTACCCGAAGAAGAATATGAAGGATTGAGTATTTTACCGGTTGGAATTGATCCCAAGTATTGTCCGTCAGATTTATTAAAGGCAGCTCAGCAAGATGCTAATAATGCGGTAGACCTTGGCAAAAAATACGGATTTAGAAATGCGCAGGTTACGGTTTTAGCTCCTACAGGTACAATTGGTTTGGTAATGGATTGTGATACAACCGGAATTGAACCTGATTATGCTTTGGTGAAATTCAAAAAATTAGCCGGTGGTGGATATTTTAAAATTATTAACCAATCAATTCCTCCTGCTTTAAGAAGTTTGGGGTACAATGAAGAACAAATAACCGAAATCGTAAAATATGCCAAAGGCTCAGGTACTCTATCCGGTTGCCCGTATATTAATAACGAATCGTTAAAATCAAAAGGGTTTACAGATGAAATTTTATCAAAAATAAATTCAATGTTACCCACTTCCTTTGATCTTTCGTTTGTATTCACAAGACATACTTTGGGTGATGATTTCTGTAAAAATGTATTAGGATTAACTGAAGAACAATTGGATGATCCATGGCTGAATATTCTTGAACAGATTGGATTTTCTAAAGAAGAAATTGATTTAGCAAATGATTACGTATGCGGAACTATGACAACCGAAGGAGCACCATTCTTAAAACATGAGGACTATGCGGTTTTTGATACGGCAAGTAAATGCGGTAAAAAGGGTAAAAGATTTATTAAAGCCGATGCTCATATTAATTTGATGGCAGCAGCTCAGCCATTTATATCGGGAGCAATATCGAAAACTATAAATTTACCAAATGAAGCAGATATTGAAGATGTAAAAAGTGCTTACATGAATTCGTGGAAAAAAGGAATAAAAGCTAATGCACTTTATCGCGATGGTTCCAAACTTTCTCAACCTCTTAATACTATTACCGATGATTCTTACGACGAAGTTGAAGAAGAACCTAAAAATGATATAGTTAAAGTTGCAGAAAGAATTATTCACAGATACATTGCTAAAAGAAGAAGATTGCCCGATAGAAGAACAGGATATACGCAAAAAGCAAAAATTGGCGGTCAAACTGTTTATATAAGAACCGGTGAATACGAAAACGGACAATTAGGTGAAATCTTTCTTGATATGCATAGAGAAGGAGCTACGGTTAGAAGTTTACTTAATAATTTTGCAATAGCAATTTCTCTCGGTTTACAACATGGTGTTCCCTTGGAAGAATTTGTAGATGCATTTGTATTTACCAAATTTGAACCAAGTGGAATGGTAACTGGAAACAAACGAATAAAAATGTCCACTTCAATTATTGATTACATTTTTAGAGAATTAGCTGTTAGTTATTTGGGAAGAAATGATCTTTCTCATGTAGATGAAGATGAACTTAAATCATCAAATACTGCTACCACAAGTGTAGTAGAACCGGAATATGTTAGCGAGGAAGTTATTAGCGAAAGAATGATAGATCTTGATAAAACAATTTCCGGTACAAAAAAGGCTGTTTCTTTGAATGGAAATGGAAGCGGACTAAAGAATAAAGTCTTAAAAATTTCTAAACAAATTGATGAAGCCCGTTCACTTGGTTACACAGGTGATATTTGTCCCGAATGCCAAAGTATGACAATGGTTAGAAATGGGACTTGTTTAAAATGTGAAACCTGTGGTGCAACAACCGGCTGCAGCTAAAACTTAGCATATATTCAAAAAGAAAAGGGGCTTTAGCTCCTTTTTTTTTCGTAACTTTAAATTTGATTTTACAAATCAATAATTATACTTTCTCATTTCTAATTAAACGTTATGTTAGAAAAAAATATTTTAAATATAACTGAAAGAATTAAAGATAAATGTAAACAAATCGGAAGAAATTATTCTGAGATTACACTTGTTGCCGTATCAAAAATGCATCCGGCAGAAATGATAACAGAAGCGGAAAAATTCGGATTAAAACATTTTGGAGAAAATAAAGCAAAAGAGCTAAAACAAAAAGCTCAAATTTGTTCCAAAGATATTAAATGGCATTTTATAGGGCATTTGCAGACAAATAAAGTTAAAAATGTTGTTCCGGTAGCTTTTTTAATTCATTCCGTTGACTCTTTAAAATTAGCCAATGAAATTAATAAAAGAGCAAAACTTATTAATAAAAAACAAAATATTCTAATTGAAGTAAAAACTTCTGATGAAGAAACAAAATATGGAATAACATCTAGACAAGATTTTTTTGAATTAATTAAGTTTTGTTCGGAAGCGGAAAACTTAAATTTAGAAGGTTTAATGACTATGGCTCCTTTTACTGATGATGAAAATTTAGTCCGGTCTTCCTTCAAAAAGTTACGTGGTGTTTTTGATGAACTGAATAATGATGGTTATAATTTAAAACATTTATCGATGGGCATGACAAACGATTTTGAAATTGCCTTAGAAGAAGGTGCAACAATATTAAGAATCGGAACAGCAATTTTTGGTAATAGAAACTATAATTTGTGAATGATTCTATGAATATTGAAGAAATTAAAAATAAAAATTTTTCAATAACTAAAAAAGGTTATAATAAAGAAGAAGTTCAGAATTTTTTAGCAGACTTAACCAAAGAATTGGAAAAAAAACAGAAAGCAATTTCCAATCTTGAAGAAAAATTGGAGGGTGTTCAGTCTAAATTAAATGGTTATTATAAAATTGATAAAAAATTGCGGAATGCCTTGCTCTTACTAAGCGAACCGGCTAAAGATGCAATTCTAAAAGCTAAAGAGCAAGTCAATTTTATGATAAAAGAAGCGGAATCGAAAAGTGATGAGATAATTTTATCAGCTGAAAATGAGGCTAAATCAACTAGAGATACTCTTTTGTTTCTTAAAGAACAACAGGAAATACTTATAGCAAGGTTGAAAATTATTATTGAATCTCAAGAAGGTCTTCTGAATGATCTTGCAGAAGGGAATGAAGATAGTAATTTATCCAAATCTGTTATTGAAAAAGCATATTTGAATGAAAAAGCTGAAATAAAAATTGAGAAAATTTTGGAGAAGTTAATATGAGTGAATTAATTGCAAAAATAGATGAATCACTTAAAGTTATCAGAGAAAAAACAGATGATTCATATCCAATTGGAATTATTTTGGGTACCGGTCTCGGAGGATTGGTTAGCGAAATTGAAGTTACTCATGAAATAGATTACTCGGATATTCCTCATTTTCCGCTCTCAACCGTTGAGTCACATAGTGGTAAATTGATATTTGGGAAAGTAAATGGCAAAAATGTAGTTGCAATGCAAGGCAGATTTCATTTTTACGAAGGATACTCAATGCAGCAAATTACTTATCCGGTAAGAGTAATGAAATTTCTGGGAGTAGAAACTTTGATAGTTTCTAATGCATGCGGAGGAATGAACCCGGTTTACTCTCGAGGAGATATTATGATAATGAACGATCATATAAATTTAATTGGGGATAATCCCCTAATCGGTAAAAATGAAGATAAATTAGGTCCGAGATTTCCCGATATGAGTGAACCGTATGATAAAGGTTTAAGTGAGTTAGCAGAAAAAGTTGCTTTGGAAAATAAAATTAAAGTTCAAAAAGGTGTTTACATAGCTGTTGCCGGTCCTAATCTTGAAACAAAAGCAGAGTATAGATTTTTAAGAGCTACAGGAGCCGATGTTGTGGGAATGTCTACTGTTCCGGAAAATATAGTAGCTAATCATATGGGTATGAAAGTCTTGGGTATAAGTATAATTACAGATGAGTGTTTTCCGGATTCTCTTAAAGAAGTTAATATGCAAGAAATAATTGAAACTGCTGTGCAAGCAGAACCAAAAATGACAACTATTATGAAAGAAGTAATAAGACAACTATAATGACTAAAAAGAAAAAATATTATCTTGCCCCTTTAATGTTGGCAGTTTTAATTTTTCTGTCCAATTTTTTAAATACCCAACTTTTTGGTTCAGAGATTGTTAATTTTGTTGTTTGGTTTATTTTATCTTTGTTCATTTTTGCTATCGGATGGATAGTAAATAATACACTTGGCTGGATTCATGGCGGTAAAGTTGTGTTTTCAGTTATTGTAGCTATGGCTGTATTTAGTGCTTTGCTAGTTTCTTTTTTTAGTAATTATTTTCTTACTGATAATTTCATGTTTGAAAATATTGTTCTTTATTCGCTGAGAAATATTATGCTTGGCTCTATGGCATTTTTCGGAATGTCACTGGCAGAGTTATTCAGTAAAGAAAGAGAGATTGAAAATCTTAAAAATGTTGATAGTGAAAAATTATTGCAAGAAGCGAAGAAAAAATCGGAGCTGTTATTAAGAGAAGCAAAACTTGAAGCAGATAAAATTATTTTTGAAGCAAAAAAAGATGCATCAAATATAGTTGAACAAAAAAATACTCTTGAAAGGAAACTTAGAGAGTTTATTGAAGTGGAAAAAGAGTTAATAAAAAAATACGAATCTGATAAATAATTATTGATAATTACGGTATGGAAAAAAAATACAAACAATATTCTGATGGAGTTAATTACTCGCAAATTGAAGAAGAAATACTAAAGTTTTGGAAAAAGAACGAAATTTTTGAAAAAAGTATTGAACTTAGAGAAGGAAGCAAACCTTTTGCCTTTTATGAGGGACCTCCAACTGCAAACGGAAAACCGGGACTTCACCATGTAATGGCAAGAACTTTGAAAGATCTCGTCTGCCGGTATAAAACAATGCAAGGTTATAAAGTTAACAGAAAAGCCGGTTGGGATACTCATGGTTTGCCCGTAGAAATTGAGGTTGAAAAGCAACTTGGAATAAAAAGTAAAAGTGAAATACCGGCATTCGGTGTAGCTAAATATAATGCCGAATGTAGAAAATCTGTTTTTACCTACAAAGATTTGTGGGAAAAAATGACAGATAGAATGGGGTATTGGTTAAATCTTGATGATGCTTATATCACTTGTGATAATAATTATATAGAGTCAGTTTGGTGGGCACTAAAAACTCTTTTTGATAAAGGACTTATTTTTAAAGATTATAAAATAGTTCCACAATGTCCAAGGTCGGAAACAGTATTGTCTTCTCACGAACTTGCTTTAGGATATAAAGAAACAAAGGACCCTTCGGTATATGTTTTAATGAAACTAACCGAATCCGAATTAACTAAAGAAGGGGAGACTTACTTTCTGGTTTGGACTACCACACCCTGGACTTTAATATCAAACGTTGCTCTGGCTGTAGGAGCGGATATTGATTATGTAAAAATTAAAACTGAAGGTGTATATTTAATTTTAGCCAAAGAAAGACTCTCGGTTATTCGTGAGGATTATGAAATAGTGAGTGAGTATAAAGGCTCTGATTTGGTTAATCAAAGTTATGAGCAATTATTTAAATATCTTACTGTAGATAAAAAAGCATTCTATGTTGTTGAAGCAAATTTTGTTCGCACAGAAGATGGTTCGGGAATAGTTCACATTGCTCCGGCGTTTGGTGCTGATGATTATGAAACTTCTAAAATTTATAATTTACCTTTATTGCAGCCTGTAACTCGGGGCGGACTGTTTACGGAAGAAGTAACCGATTATGCCGGTATGTTTGTTAAAGATGCAGACCAAGACATCATAAAAAAATTACGAGAAATGGGTCAGCTTTATAAAAAGGAAACAATAGTTCACTCATATCCGTTTAGCTGGCGTTTTGATAATGTCCCAGTAATTTATTATGCAAGGGAATCTTGGTTTATAAAAACAACATCGATTTCCGATAGAATGGTACAATTGAATAAAGAAATAAATTGGTATCCGCCGGAAGTAGGTTCAGGAAGATTTGGTAATTGGCTTGAAGAAAACAAAGACTGGGCATTATCCAGGGATAGATTTTGGGCAACACCTTTACCTATTTGGGTTGCTGATGACGGTGATATGTTTGCCGTTGGAAGTATTGAGGAGTTGAAGAAAGGATTTGTGGAAAGAGAAGGAACCAAAATTTCCGTTTCGGAACTTGATGAAAGTGAAATTGATTTACACAAACCTTTTGTTGATGAAATATTTTTTGAGAAAGACAGAAAAGTTTTTAAGCGTACCCCGGAATTAATTGACGTTTGGTTCGATTCGGGTTCAATGCCTTTTGCTCAATTACATTATCCGTTTGAAAATAAAGAATTGTTCGAACAAAATTTCCCGGCTGATTTTATCTGTGAAGGAATCGATCAAACAAGGGGATGGTTTTATACAATGCATGCTATTGCTACAATGTTATTCGATAGTGTTGCTTATAAGAATTTAATCGTAAACGAATTGATTCTTGATAAAACCGGTATGAAAATGTCAAAATCAAAAGGTAATGCTGTTGATCCTTTTGAACTGTTTGATAAATACGGAGCAGATGCTACCCGTTGGTATTTGGTAACCGGAAGTCCGCCTTGGCGAACAACTTTATTCGATGAAGAAGGTATAAAAGAAGTACAAAGGAAGTTTTTTGGCACATTCATTAATACATATTCATTCTTTGGTTTATATGCAAACATAGATAATTTCAATTATAGTGAAGAAAAAATTCCTTATGAAGAAAGACCCCAAATTGACAGATGGATAATTGCAAAATTATCTTCGGTTATTGATGAATTTAGAAATTTGATGGATAATTATGATGTAACAAAAGCTGCAAGATTAGTTTCTGAATTTACAATTGATGAATTATCGAACTGGTATGTTAGAAGAAGCAGAAGACGATTTCGGAAATCGGAAGTAAATACATCTAAAATTTCCGCGTATCAAACACTGTATGAATGTTTGATAACCATTGCTAAATTAGCTTCTCCGTTTGCACCATTTATTTCTGAAGAGATTTATCAGAATCTCAATAAAATTACTGGTAAAGAAAACTCATTGTCAGTTCATTTAGTTGATTTTCCTGAATCACCGTATAAAGATGAAGAATTGGAAACTAAAATGGAAATGGCACAGAAGGTTGTTTACTTAACTAGGGCTATGCGGGCAAAAGCTAACCGTAAAGTTAGGCAACCCTTAAGAAGAATAATGGTTTCCGTTGATCCCTCTAAAAGAGAAGCGGTTAAGAAGATGAGGGATGTAATTCTGGAAGAAGTTAATATAAAAGAGTTGGAAGTTTTAGAAGATGATTCTTCAATTGTTAGTAAATCAGCAAAAGCTAATTTTAAATCATTAGGACCTAAATACGGTAAATTGATGAAGCAATTGGCACAAAGAATCAGCAGTTTAACAAAAGAAGAAATTAAAGAACTTGAAACAACAAATAATCTTTCTTTTAATTTGGACGGTAATAAAATATCCCTAACAACCTAAGATGTTGATATAATAAGCACCGAAATTGAGGGCTGGGTTGTTGAATCGGAAGGTGGAGTAACAGTGGCTATTGATAATGAACTAGATGAAGATTTAATTGCAGAAGGCATCTCGAGAGAGTTTGTTAACCGAGTTCAAAATATGAGAAAGAATAATAAGTTAGAAGTGACTGATAGAATAAAAGTTTCTGTAAATAGCGACGAGCAACTTATTAAATATTTAACTAAATTTAATGAGTATATTACAAATGAGATATTAGCCGATACAATTGAATATGACAATACTTTAGATGGTTATAAAGAGGAATTGAGCATCGGCGATTTTAAATGTGAAATAACCATAAGTAAGGTTATTTAGATTTTTTGAGGAGGACATAATGGCAAAGGCAAAAACAACAAAAAATAAAGCTACTACAAAAAAAATGTAGTAAAAAAAGTAACTAAAACGAAAGCAGAACCTAAAAAGAGTGTAACTAAAACTGCAGCAAAATCAACAGTTGCTAAAAAGAAAACTACTACTGTAAAATCAAGAAGCAGAACAAAAACCGGTAGAGAAGTTGAAGTAATTTCCAAAGTAACCAAAACTAAGAAAAAAATAAAAGGTTATGGTAAAAAGGATTTAGCTCAATTTAAAGCTGTTATTTTAGAAAAAAGAGCTGAAATTATTGAACAACTTCAAAACCTAAAAGACCAAATGATGGATACTACTACCGGTCAATATGTAAATGAAAATTCTCCTTATTCTCTTCATATGGCAGAGCAAGGTACAGATGCACAAGAGCGTGAGAAACTTTATCTTTGGGCACAAAGAGAAACTAAATTTTTGGGCTATTTGGAAGATGCTTTAGAAAGAATTGAAAACGGTACTTACGGTATTTGTATTGATAGCTTAGAATTAGCTGAAGGTCCTCATCTTATTCCTAAGGAAAGACTTTTTGCTGTACCCCATACGCAACATTGTGTTGCATGTAAGACAAAAAAGAAGTAATTGAGTAGGGATTTATTTGAAGGTATTAAATTTAACTTTAGTAGTTGTATTATTAGATCAAATCTCCAAACTAATTGTTAAGGGATTTTCAATTCCTTTCCTGAATATTTATTTTGAAGGTATGGAATATGGTTCCAGTATTAATTTAGTCGGAGATATTTTTAAGTTCACTTTTGTTGAAAATCCGGGAATGGCTTTTGGTATTGATGTTGGTGGGTTTGCCAAATTACTGTTATCTCTTTTCTCTCTAATAGCAAGTATTGCAATTCTTATATATTTGTATAGAATGAGAGATAAAAAACTGCTTTTCAGAATCTCTCTTGCATTAATTTTAGGCGGAGCAATTGGTAATTTAATTGATCGTTTTTTTTACGGAGTTATTTTCGGATATGCTCCCTTGCTTTACGGTAGAGTAGTTGACTTTATTCATGTGGATACTTTAGGATTTACAATATTTGGAAAAACTTATAGTAGTTTCCCTATTTTTAATATTGCAGATTCTGCTGTTACCGTTGGAGTTGCTATTCTTTTAATATTCCATAAAAGTTTTGAAAATGATAGTAAAGAAAATGTATCCGAGTCAAATGAAAATAAAGACCTTGTAATTGATGGCAATAGTAACAGAGAAGATAATAAAATTAGTAATAACTGATGGACAGCGTAAACAAAGAGTTGATGCCTACCTTGCTAATTGTTTAGAAAATACTACCCGGTCAAGAGTTCAAAAATTAATTAAGCATAATTTTCTAACCGTAAATAATAAGGTTGTTAAAGCTAATTACCAGATTGAACCTGGTGATGAATTAATTTTAACAATTCCGATTTCTTCCAGACCTGATAAAATAGAGCCTGAAAATATTCCATTAAACATTGTTTATGAAGATGAATATTTAATTGTTGTTAACAAATCTGCCGGAATGGTTGTTCATCCTTCGTATGGAAATTATACCGGAACCTTAGTACACGCACTCTTATATCATTCTCAAAAATTAAGTAAATTCAATGGAGATTATAGAGCCGGAATAGTTCATAGAATCGATAAAGATACTTCAGGACTATTAGTAGTTGCCAAGACTGAAGAAGTTCATGCGTACATAGCCAAACAATTTGCTGCTCATACAACCGAAAGGGAATATTGGGCTGTTTGTTGGGGAAAGTTTAAAGAACCCAAAGGAGAAATTTTAGCAAATATTGCAAGAAGTAAAAAAGATCGGAAAATATTTTCGGTTTCTACAACCGAAGGAAAGTCAGCACATACTTTTTATGAAGTTATTGAGGAATATGATTTTTTAAGTTTAATTAAACTTAACTTAAAAACCGGTAGAACACATCAAATTAGAGTTCATCTTGCCCATATAAAACATAATATTTTCGGAGATCATACTTATGGAGGAAGAAGAGTAAATTATGGGAATGAATTACCAAAGATTAAGGCTAGAGTAAATAATTTATTAAAATTGATTGATAGACAAGCCCTGCATGCAAAAACATTGGGGTTTATACATCCTGTAACAAAAGAAAAGATGGTTTTTAATTCCGACTTACCTGAAGATATGCAAAATTTAATATCCGAACTTAAAAGGGAAGACAATTAATCAAAATCGCTAATTACTTTTATACTACCTTCAATTGGTAATTTTATCACGTAAGTTTTTTTAGACCTATTAGTTAAATAACTTTCGCGCAACCAAGGATTATAAAGTTTAAGTATTTTATAATTTAATCCATAAGATTTAGCAAAATCAGCCCAACTTGCAACTGAACTATCAACTGTAATTTCATAGGTTTGAAACGGCTTGTACATTTCTTCTTCACTAATATCAAATCCATAAACTTTAGGATTGTTCATCATTATTTTAGCAGCTAAAATTCTGAAAACATACCTGGACGTTTCTTCACCCAAAACTAAATTATAATAGTTATTTGTTTTTTGTCGCTCCAATTGTTCATCAATGCCATTCATTCCCATATTGTACGAGGCTGCAGCTAATGTCCAATTTCCATATTTATCATAAGCTTGCTGTAAATATTTACAAGCTGCTTCGGTAGATTTTTCCACACTGTATCTTTCATCAATTTCTTTATTAACTTCTAAGCCAAATTCCTTTGCAGCACTTTTAATAAACTGCCAAAATCCTACAGCATTTTTCGGAGAGGTTAAATTCAACAATGTACTTTCTGTAACGCACAAATATTTGAAATCATCCGGTATATTATTCTTTGCAAGAATTGGTTCAATTACAGAAAACCATCTATTGGCTCTTTTCAATGTTAAAATTGTTAACGAATGCCAATATGTATTTACAATAAATTCCCGTTCCAATCTTTCATACACATCAAAATTTTCTATAGGAACATCTTCACCGCAAAACTCAAGTTTTGCTGGAATCTTTGGAGTGATAATCCTGTAATTTTGAGGAAAGGTAGAATCACTTTTTACTTCGGTACTTTCCGGTTCAGTTTGGGGAAGAAAACTCTGGAAAACAATTAATGGAATTGCAATAAGTAGCAATATTAAAAATACGGATTTATATATTCTAGAATTAGAGTAAAATTTGGTCATATAATAGTTTAATTATCGTTGATTAAAGCCCAATGTTAATAGTTATATATCATAAAATCAACTTTAATGGGATATAATTTTTATAAAAATTAAACAAACCGTATTTGAACTCGATAATAATTTGGGGATTTATAATTGTTAGAAAACCAGCCAACCGAAAACTTTTTATTGACAAAGGATTATTATCCTTTTTTTTATCAAAATAATCTAAAATAATAACAAGTCACAATTCTAGGAGGGAGTATGCATAAAAGAATTTTTTATATTCTTTTATTAATAGTTTTATGCAATTCAATAATTTCAGCACAAATTTTTTATAAACATTCTAAATCCGGCGGTTTTGCACGAGTAAAATCAATGGGAGAGAGTCCTTTTTTAACAGATCCTACTGATTTAATGATAAATCCGGCTTTTGGTACAACCTATAGTAATTTATTGTTTGGAGATTTAGGACAAACAATTGCGAATAATTTTGAAGCCGGAGGAATCGGGCAGTTTTTATCGGTAAACTTTAATGTTACCAAAGAATTAACTGTTGGAGCAACATTAGTTAGAAAGGATTTTCAAAGTACATTATCAGTAGCAAACTTGGATCCGTTTGGAATTGTGGATGAAACAAACAGTGCAATAGGAACATCCGGTTTAGTTGAAATGGATAATAATTGGGTAATTATGAGTTCTTATTCGCTTGGAACACATGTTTTTGGAATTGGAATTTCTTATGCAGCCACAAGTGCAGAAACAAAGCCCGCTACCGGAGGCGGTATTAAAGCAGATGCAAAACAACTTGGTTTTAATTTAGGGTACTTAGGTAAACTTACACCGAGAATTATTTTAGATTTATCTGCCATTTTAATATTCCCGGGCACAACTTATGAGACACCTCAATCCTCAGAAACAAAATTTGATCAAAGTGTAATAAGAATAAGGGGAAGAGGTTTTTATAAAACCGGTACTAAATTTACTGTTGTACCTTATGCAGATATAGTAAAATCAAGTGGAAGTGCAAATTTGGGCGATGCAACCGGTGTTACAACAACAGATTTACCTTCTCTTTTCCATGTTCAATTTGGGGTTGGTGTTAGTTATAAAACGGATAATTTTTTATTTACGGGCGGACCTAGTTTAGGTATAACAGATGAAAAAACTCCTGCTGTTTCCGGAGTTTCGCCTGAGCTTACTAAAACAACTAACTCTTTCCCAATATGGAATTTTGGTGCTGAGTGGTTTATGGCTGATTGGTTAATAGGAAGAATTGGTTATAAAAGTACAACAAGTACAATTTCAAATGAAACTGTAGCTTCACCGACAAATTCTAATGAAACAATCTATACAGCATTTACTCCCTCGGTCGGTGGAATTACACTAGGAGTTGGGTTTAAATTCTCAAACTTTTTCTTAGATGCAGCAGTAAATGAAGATGTTATTAGACAGGGACTAAATAACTTAGGTGGCGGCGGTGCAACTTTTGCTTACGTTTCAGCCGGTTATGAATTCTAATTTCAATTATATCATAGATTGATTACAATCTGTAATTTATATTAATAACCCAACTTTTCTATATTGTTGGGTTTTTTAATATTTAAGGTTTCAATATGAGATGGATCAACTTGAAAAAGTAATTTACAATATGAGACTAAGAATCCGAATATTATGTAAATAGTATATAATTTACATGTAAACTTTACATCTAATGAATCAATAACAAAACCGATTCTTCATTTTTATACTAAAATCAAGCATTATGTTTCTATGTTTGATTTGAATCACAATGGCACTAATATTGCTAAATAATTATACCTAATAACTTAAAATCAATTCATAATTTGTTAAGGGGAAATTTTGGGTAATATCAGATCATTAGAAAAAGTAACTGCTTGGGACCGATCAACAGCAATTCATTTGCTGTCTCGTACATTATTTGGGTTTACCAATGAAGATGTTAATTTTGCTCTGTCAATGTCAATAGATGACTATGTAGATAATTACTTATTATCTGATCTTCATGAACCACAATCTCCCGGGTTTTGGGTTAATGATACAGATTCTTATAATAATTCGGTTCGTTCAAGAGAACTTACTTATTGGTGGTATAATTTGATGTTAACTCAAGGTCATTCTTTTAGAGAAAAAATGGTTTTGTTTTGGCATAATCATTTTGTTTCGGAGCTTTCTGTAGTGAAGTTGCCGCAAAGAATGTATCATCAAAATAGGTTGTTTAGACAAAATGCCTTTGGCAATTTTAAGGAATTAACCAAACAAATTACTGTAGATCCGGCGATGCTGATTTATCTTGATAATACAAAAAACCGAAAGGAAGATCCGAACGAAAATTATGCAAGAGAATTGATGGAATTATTTACTTTGGGAATTGGCAATTATACTGAGAACGATATTGTTGAAGCTGCTCGTGCACTTACCGGTTGGCAAGTTGAAGGATTACAGTCATATTTTAATCCGGATAGGTTTGATGATTCGCAAAAAACATTTATGAACGAAACCGGAAATTTTAATCACGAAGATATAATAGAAATTATTTTCAAAAAACCTGAAGTAGCTTCTTACATTTGCAGAAAGCTATACAAAGAATTTGTTTACTTCGAACCGGATGAAAATGTTGTTGATCAGCTTGCAAGTATTTTTAGGGATAATAATTATGAATTAAAACCGGTTCTTTCAACTCTATTAAAATCAACACTTTTGCAATCAGAAGAAATAATCGGAGCAAAGATTAAGAGTCCTATTGAATTTATTATCTCTTTAACAAAACAATTGAAACTTACTTCACCGAATTACGAATACATGAGAGATATTGCTAATGATATTGGACAAACGCTTTTTTCGCCACCAAATGTAGCCGGTTGGGAAGGGGATAAAACTTGGATCAATACCAACACTTTGCCGGCAAGACATATTTTCTCAGATAGAATTATTAATGGCGATAGATCCCCATTAAAAATTTTAGAATATGCACGAAATTATGAAAGTTCTGAAGATGCAGAAAAATTTATTGATGAAATAGCTGATATATTTTTTGTATATAAATTAAGCGATGGAAGAAAAGAATATCTGATGGAATTATTACTGGATGGTGCTGCTGTATATGATTGGTCAACTTATAATGAAAATGCCGAAGCAAGACTAATTTCTTTTTTTAAGAGTTTATGTAGACTTTCGGAATATCAATTAACCTAACTTGGGAAATTTAATGGATCTAAGAAATTTTATCAGGCAACTTGGAATGCTGGCCGGAGCCGGTGCTATGTCAATGACTATTGGCAATACTCCGTTACGAGCATTTGGAAAATCTTTATATAAAATAAAAGAAGTAAATGGCAAAGTTCTCGTTTTAATTCAGATGAGCGGAGGAAACGATGGTTTAAACACAGTTATTCCGTATGAAGACAGTCTTTACTATAATGCCAGACCAAACATTGCGATAAGCAAGTCGGAAGCAATAAATCTTAATTCACTTACCGGATTGCATCCCTCAATGCAGCCGTTTAAGGAGTTTTATGATGAAGGTAAGTTAGCTATTGTTCAAAACGTTGGTTATCCGTCTAACAACAGATCACATTTTAGATCAACTGATATTTGGCTTTCGGCTTCAGATTCAGATGAATATCTTAATGATGGTTGGATAGGGCGCTACCTTGGGAATACTGTAGCTAATGATTCAAATTACAATTTAGATCATCCGATGGCAATTTCGCTTGGCTCAACTCAAGATACTCTTTTAAGCTGTACTTGTCAGAGTGGCTCAATGGGAATTTCATTTGAAGATCCCAATCAATTTTTCCAATTAATCAACGGAAGTTCTGCTGATACAGATCCACCGCCTAATACAGTAGCCGGGCATCAATTAAAGTTTATAAAAGATATAGCAGCTCGCTCTATAAGATTTGCGGAAATAATTAAAGAAAAAGCAGATACTATAAACAATCAAGTAAACTATCCTAATACAGATTTAGCCGATCAACTTTCAATAATTGCTCAACTTGTTGCCGGAGGATTAGAAACACCGGTATATCTGGCTTCTATTGGAGGGTTTGATACACACTCTAATCAATTGGGAAGGCATGCAAATTTACTTAATAATGTTGCTCAATCGTTAGGTGCATTTCAACGTGATCTTGAAGCATTAGGAGTTGCCGATAGAGTTGTTACAATGACATTCTCCGAGTTTGGCAGAACAGTTGAACAGAATGGTAGCGGGGGAACGGATCATGGAGCTGCTGCCCCGTTATTTGTTCTTGGTTCAAGTGTTAATGGCGGTATTTGGGGAGATAATCCCGATTTATCAGATCTCGATGGTAGCGGTGATAATAAATTCAAGTTTGATTTTAGACAGATTTATTCTACAATGTTAAGAGACCATTTAGGTGCTGGGCCTGATGATATGGAAAACATTCTCTTTAAGAATTTCGAAACTTTGCCTTTGGTATCTGTAAAGCATATTTCTTCCGGGGGACCAAGAGCATTTGAATTAAATCAAAATTATCCAAATCCTTTTAACCCGAGTACAAGAATTACCTATACTTTAAGATTACCTCAAGTTATATCATTAAAGATTTTTGATGTTAACGGTAGATTAGTAAAAACACTATTTAATGGATATAAAGAAGCAGGAACATTTCATGAATTTTTTGGTGGACTGAAATATCCAAGCGGAGTTTATTATTGTCAATTAATTTCTGGTTCATATAGAAAAACAATTAAGATGAGTTTGTTAAAATAAGAAACAAGATGTAAGAGGTGAGATATGAGTATCAAGAAATTATGTTAACTTTGTATAACTCGTGTACACTTTGTGGTGAAGTTATTTAAGTTTTTTAAAAACATTGTTTCTTTTGTTAATGGACAATGCAATTAAAATTATAATTGAACCAATAATTAATTTTACCAAATCAACAGATTCCCCCAATATTATAAAGGCAAATAATATACCTAAAGGAATTTTTAGATTGTTTAAAACTGCAAGTGTACCGGTTTCCACTTTTGTTACTCCTATATTCCAGAAATAAAAACCTAAACCAGAAGCAATTATTCCGAGATATAATAAAGTTAAAACTTGCTTTTGTGTTATTACAAGAGCAGTGAAATCGGTTAACAAAAAACTAAAAACAGAAGAAACTAAAACTGCACCAAAAAACAACAAAGCAAAAATATTATGATGTTTAATTCTGAATTGGTGTTCGGTTATTTTTTATAGTAAACCTGCCCGAAAGCAAAAAATAAATTTGAAAGCTGGATGAGTAGAACCCCTTTCCAAAAACCAACTTTAATTGTGCTAGAATAAACAATTATTGCAGCTCCTATTATTGCCAATATTGCTTTTAGCCAATGGAGTTTATTAAATCTTTTTTCCCAAATATCGAAAAGCAGTACAACAAATATTGGAGTAAATATTGTTAGAATAACAATTTCGTATGCTTTTAAATATTGGTATGAATAAATGTATGTAATGTACATTAGTCCGTATTGAACTGCCCCAATTGCAATAAAATGAAATGAATATTTTTTACCGATTGATTTAATTTTTATAAAAGGTAGAAATATTAAAAAAGAAATGAACAATCTGATAAAAGCAACAAAATAAGGGTCAACATTAGTTAAATTGCCTTTTATTAAACTAAATGATAATGCCCAGATTATAGAAACAAATATAAGATAAATCATATCCTAATATAAAATAATTTAATTATTAAGAGTAATATTCATATTATCCTATTGCATATATCAAATTTCGAAAATGAATTTTATTATATTTACAACTTAATTTTGGATAAACGATGTTAATTTACAACACACTGACAAAGAAAAAAGAAGAGTTTATTCCGCAAAACCCTCCGACCGTAACAATGTATGTATGCGGACCAACTATTTATGATTATTTCCACATTGGCAATGCGCGTTCCTTTGTAATGGCAGATATTATCAGGCGTTATCTCGAGTACAAAAAGTATGATGTTAAATTTGTAATGAACTTAACCGATGTTGATGATAAACTTATTAAGAAAGCTAACGAAGAAAATACTACTCTGGAAAAAGTGGCTCAAAAATATGCCGATGCTTTTTTTGAAGATATTGAAAAATTAGGAATTAAAAAAGCTACAATATATCCCAAAGCTACAGAACACATGGATGAAATATTAGACCTGATAAAAAAACTGGTTGATAAGAATTATGCTTATAATATTGGTGGTAATGTATTTTATGATGTAAATAAATTTGAAGAATACGGAAAACTAAGCGGAAAAAATACTGAAGATTTAGAAAGCGGTGCTCGGATTGAAATTAATGAAGACAAGAAAAATCCGTTGGATTTTTCATTATGGAAAAAAGCAAAACCTAATGAACCAAGTTGGGATAGTCCATGGGGAAAAGGAAGACCCGGCTGGCATATTGAATGTTCTGCAATGAGTATGAAACATCTTGGGGAAACTATCGATATCCATGCCGGGGGAAGTGATTTAATTTTCCCACACCATGAAAATGAAATTGCACAAAGTGAAGCTGCTTGTAATTCACAATTTGTAAAGTATTGGATTCATTTCGGATTTTTGAACATTAACCAAGAAAAAATGTCTAAATCACT